>JAGXSW010000174.1 GCA_018333715.1 Syntrophaceae bacterium
GACGATTTCTGTTTCCGAGGCCACCACGGGTTCAACATTGAAGCCGGTCATAAATTTGATCTCATCGATGACGACAATATTGCTGGGGTCGGCCATCGCCAGCGTCAATTTTGGGCCCAAACGATTAATGGGGATGATAAAATATTTTTTGGAGATACTCGGAGGAATCAATTTAACGATGTTGGGGTTGATTTCCATTTTCGAGATTTTTATGGAGGGAACCCGATACTGGGCGCTCAAGAAGGAGAGAAGTTCATCCTCTTTAATATAGCCCAACTTTACCAGGTTCGATTCTAATCGTCCGCCCTTCAGTTTCTGCTCATCCTGCGCCTTTTTCAGTTGCTCAGGGGTAATAAAATTTCTTTTAATGAGCAGTTCGCCTAATCTTTCAGACAAATCTTACTCCCTTGTAATGGCCTTCAGTAAAGAACCCCGCCCAAGGGCGGGGCTTTAAAACCTAAATTCTAAATCCAAAACCGAGATCCCGAAACAAGTTCGGGATGACAAAAAGACCAGAACCAAACCCTCTTGTCATGCTGAACTTGTTTCAGCATCTGGTTGGCTTTTTTCTGCTTTCAGCAGACGCATCTTTCATCCCCCCCACAGGAAGGGGTTTTCAGATGCGATTTTAATAAATAAAGCTTATTAAATCAAACAAAATCACGTCAAGCCAGAAAATAAAGAAGCAAAATGGGTGCCAAAATTTGCCATTTTATAATCCATTGAAATAATAAGATTAATTTAATTCTTTAATTTTTAATCTTTGAATGGATGCGAAAAAAAGGGGTTCCATTGGTTAATAATTATCCAGGTTCTCTATCGGGGGGGAATAGAATAGAGAGGTAATTTGACAATAAAGGAGCTTCCTTTTCCGGGTTCGCTTTCAACGGTGATCTCGCCTTGGTGAGCCTCGACAATCCACTTGCAGATGCTGAGCCCGAGGCCGCTGCCTCCCTGTTCCCTTGAACGGGCCTTGTCCACCCTAAAAAATCGATTAAAAATTTTCTCCTGATCCTCCCTGGCAATTCCAATGCCCGTGTCTGCAACGATAATTTTAGCAAACGGCGCGGCTTTTTTTTCTTTTGGAGTCAGCGGGTTTACGGAATCACCTGCCCTCCGCAAGGCTTCTGGAGGCGGGTCCGTCTCTTTTGTCAGAGTGATCAGGATGCTCCCCCCCGCTTCAGTATACTTTATTCCGTTTTCGATCAAATTGATAAAGAGTTCCCTCATCCGGAGGGTGTCTCCAAGGACATGGATCTCATTCTGGTGATTCGAAATTTCGATCCGGATGTTCTTGGGCTGGGCCAAAATCTTCATCTGTTCGGTCAAACCAGCGATGAACCGGGTCAAATGGATATCTTCTCTATTCAACCGGATCTCGCCGATATCCGCTTTGGAGAGCAGCAGAAGGTCTTCCACAATCTTCGACATTCGGTCTATCTCTTCGAGATTGCTCTCCAGAACCTGTTCATATTCGTGAAGCGGTCTTTTCTTCCGGAGAGCGACCTCCACCTCTCCCTTGAGGATGGTCAGAGGGGTTTTTAATTCGTGAGAAGCATCTGTGGTGAATTGTTTGACCTGGCGAAACGACTGATCCAGTCGGGAGATCATCTCGTTGAAGGTATCGATCAGCCTCGATATCTCATCCTTCACCTTGAGGGTCTGAATCCTCTGGTTTAAATTTTGCGAGGTGATCATTCGAGCTGCCTGGGTCACGCGATCGACCGGTTTCAATGCCTTATTGGCAAGAAATTGCCCTCCGAGGCTGGCAATCACGAGAATCGATGGAACCGTGACGATCAGGATGACCAACAGGGTGTTGATGGCATCCTCCACATCTTCAAGGGAGGAGGCGACCTGAATCATCTTGGTCACCTGATTGTTCTCTTTTACAGGGTAGGTGATGATCCGCAACGGAGTGTTTCCCAATGAATGATTGGTTTCATAAGTGATTAAACCCTTTGAGCCGTTCCTGAGGGCATTCAGGCTGATCGGGAGCTGAACGCTTTTTAAGTTTTCGGACGTTCGACCGATTCTCCCCGATTCGTCGAGAACCTGAATGAATTTCCCGATCGGCTTTAAATTCATGGAAGCCTCAAGGGTCTGATCGATGTTCCCGAAACCGAATTTGGATAATGGCGAGGTTGATTCCAAGGCGATCAGTTCGGCAAGAGACCTCAATTTATGATCCACATCACGATAGAGACTTCTGGAGAGGGTAAGGTATAAAAAACTGCTGAAGGAGATCAATAGAATTCCCAGGATGAGGACATACCATAGGGTGAGTTTAAAACGAAGGCTTCTGAAATCCATTTATTCCCTTTTAGCCTCTTCCTTGTCCGGAGAGAGGATATATCCGACCCCCCGGATGGTATGGATCAGTTTAGGTTGGAATCCCTTATCGATCTTTTTCCTGAGGTAGTTGACATAGACATCGACGACATTCGTCATGGAGTCAAAGTGGTAATCCCAGACATGCTCTGAAATCATGGTCCGAGTCAGCACCTTGTTCGGATTCCTCATAAAATATTCTAAGAGTCCATATTCCTTGCTGGTAAGTTCGATCTCTTTCTCTCCTCTTGTGACCCTGTGTGTAACCGGGGATAGGATTAAGTCAGCCAACTTTAGAATCGGTTCCGCATCCACCTTCTCCCGGCGTAAAAGGGCGCGGACACGGGCCAAAAACACTTTAAATTCAAATGGTTTGGTCAAGTAGTCATCGCATCCCGAGTCCAACCCTTTCACAATATCTTCGGCCGTGTCCTTTGCCGTGACAACCAGAATGGGAACCTTATTTTTATTACTCCGGATTCTCCTTAAAACATCGAGCCCGGCTATTTTGGGGATCATCAAATCGAGCACAATCAAATCGTAATCGTTCACTTCAGACATATAAAGGCCCGACTCTCCATCGAGGACCGTATCAACGGCGTAGCGCTCCTCTTCGAGCCCTTTTTTAATGAAATTGGCCACTTTGATTTCGTCTTCTATGACCAGAATTCTCATCTGCGATTTCCCATCGGGCAAAACCCAATCTTTATGAACTCGTAAAAAGTCGAAAAAGCCTAACGATCGTCATTCCCCGACTTGATCGGGGAATCCAGTCTTTTCAAGTAATTATTAGTCCACTGGACACCGGTTCCTGCCGCAGGACCGGTGAGACGACTTTATACGAGTTCATCAATCTTTATGACATTATAAATTTAATATAAAAAATTGCAATACCAAATTGTTTTTCCTTTTGCTTGACACCATCCCTCCAACTCTGTTAGCATTTTTAGAATTTTTGTAACACTTTAGTGCTTTGAAAAAACTGATCTAATCCCCCTTCATCCCCCTTTGTCAAAAGGGGGAAACCTTTCTCCTCCCTTTGGTCTCCGACCCAGAGCGGTCTCTGACCCGGAGGGAAAAGGGAGGTTGGGAGGGATTTTACAAGATGATTTCAAACAACTGAATTGATATGAATTTTTCAAACAAGAGAGATGACCATTGATCAAGCTGGCGGGAATCCAGACATCTTGTAATGAAGAAAAAGAGAAGAACATCGAAAAGGCGATAAAATTTGCACAAATTGCTGTCGAGCGGGGAGCCAACATCATCTGCTTTCAGGAACTTTTTGCCACGCACTGGTTTCCAAGAGAGATGAATCCCGGCCATTTTCTCTTGGCCGAGACAGCGGACGGCCCAACCGTTATGAGGATGCAAGAATTGGCTAAACAGTGCGGGGTGGTTTTGGTCTGCCCCATTTTTGAAAAAGACGAGCAGACGTTTTATAATTCCGCAGTGGTCATCGATGCGGGAGGAGAGGTTTTAGGAAGCTATCGAAAGGTCCATGTTCCACAGATTCCCCTCTGGGAAGAGAGATTCTATTTCTCTTCCGGTAACCTTGGATTTCCTGTGTTTCAAACGAAGTTTGCCGTGATCGGCGTTCAAATCTGTTGGGACAATTTTTTTCCGGAAGGATCCAGAATATTGGCCCTGAAGGGAGCCCAGATCATCTGTTCCCCTACGGCAGCTGCTTTTGCCTCACAGGAGAGATGGAAGACAGTGATTTCGAGCAATGCGATGACAAATGGGGTATTTATCTTCAGGGTGAACCGGGTGGGAAGCGAAGAGAAACAGGACTTCTACGGTAAATCCTTCTGCGTGTCTCCGGAGGGGGAATTGATGGACAAACCCAGTGGAATGAAGGAAGGCATCGCTTTAATCGACATCGATCTCAAAAACATCGACCGGGTCAGAAAGGAATGGCCTTTTTTAAAAGACAGGAAGCCGGAAACGTATAAGGAGATGGTTACATAGGGATATATAGAAAATAGGTTTCGTCAAGGAAAAACGATGAATAAGCGAAAAATTATTAAAGAGTATTTAGAGCCAATCCTTATTGCCATATTGATAGCCCTTTTTATCCGGGCCTTTGTCGTTCAGGCATTCAAAATTCCCTCCAGTTCGATGGAGCCGACCCTGCAGGTAGGAGATCATATCCTTGTCAGTAAATTTATTTACGGGATTAAAATCCCCTTTACCCAAACAAAACCGTTTCAATTCAAAAAACCTCAGAGGGGGGATGTGATCGTTTTCATCTACCCGAAAGATCCTTCCAAAGACTTCATCAAGAGGGTGGTTGGAGTCGGAGAGGACCGGGTCGATATCGAGGGGAACAAAATCTATATCAATGGGAAGCAAATGGAGGACCCATGGGGACAATACGACACGAAAAACGAATGGAGGAAAAACCTTGGCCCTGTCGGCCCGTTTGAACGTGTGGTCGTGCCGAAAGATCACCTCTTTGTCCTGGGGGATAACCGGGACAACAGTCAGGACAGCCGTTTTTGGGGGTTTGTGCATGTGAACGAGGTGAAGGGGAAAGCCTTTATCATTTATTTTTCCGGGCCAAGTATCTTAAATATTTTATTTCCCTGGATATGGGATGAGATCAGGTGGGGGAGGTTTGGCAAATTAATTCACTGATTTCGAAAAACATTCGCTTCGGCCCATTCGATATCTTTTCTTATCTGCTTGATCAACCCTTCTGTTGAAGGAAAACGGATTTCATCACGGATTCTTTCTGTAAAGTACACCTGGAGCTCCTCGCCGTAGATCTCCCGGTCAAAGTTTAAGATATGGACCTCCAATGAAACAGCCTTCGCATCGAAGGTCGGATTGACCCCGATGTTGGCCAGGCCATTGAAACACCGGCGATGCCAATTCACCCTGACCGCATACACCCCTGGTTTTGGATAAAGTTCTTCTGCCATTTCGAGATTGGCTGTCGGAAAACCAAGAGCATGACCCCTTTTCGTCCCCTCGATCACCCGCCCGATCACGGGATAATCTCTCCCCAGTAATTTCGAGGCCTTTACAACCTCTCCATTTCTAATGAGCTCTCTGATCTTCGAGCTGCTGACGATGGTGTCATCCACGGTTAATGCTTTCACCACCTCCACTTCGATCCCGAAGAGGGCGCAATTTTCTTTAAGGGAATCCACATCCCCGCTCTTTCCTCTGCCAAACCGATAATTATATCCGACAATGATCTTTCTGGCTTCGACCTTCCCCACCAGAACGCTCTTCACAAATTCAAGGGGTGAAAGCTCTGCAAAAGCCCTGGTAAATTGAATGCAAAGGACTTTCTCCACCCCGGTATTTTCGATTAACATCATTTTCTTTTTAAAAGGAGTGAGCAGGGGAGGGCATTGCTCGGGGGAGAGTATTTTCAGGGGATGGGGTTCAAAAGTGACGACAACAGATTCTCCGCCAATCTTTCTTGCTTCCTCTTTGACTTTTTCAAATATTCTCTGGTGTCCCAGATGGACGCCATCAAAATTTCCCAGCGTGACAGCGGGATTCCTGAAGGGTCCTTTCAAATTTTCAATCCCTTTGATGATTTCCATAATTTTTACTTAGAAAATAACCCTATAATCCCCCTCTCCCTTGGTGGGAGAGGGTGGGGGTGAGGGGGAAAACGACCTATCTACCCACACCTCAATCCTTCATTACTTGACTTTAAACAAAAAAAATATAAAATAGTATCGTAATTATTTCAATTCTGTGGTCGTAAAAAGCCGAAGTGGCGGAATTGGTAGACGCGCTAGATTCAGGGTCTAGTGGGATGTACGTCCTGTGGGGGTTCAAATCCCCCCTTCGGCACCAAAGAAAAATTGGAATGTTGGAATATTGGAATACTGGAATGTTGGGTAAACCCCGTTAGAAATTCCAGTCTTTGCGGATCGAAGCCGAGCGGGGCATTATTTCTAACGGGGTAAATCTTATTTCTAGGCCTTCGCCCTTCTCATTATTCCATCATTCCATTAATCCATCATTCCGGTTTCGTATCTCACCTGTTTTTTGAAGAAAGATTCATATCGAATTTGAAGAAATCGGTGGTTGCAACAGATCGGGACGAAGTCTTTGGGGTAGGTCCTGTTCCTTCCTTGAAACATTCAAGAACTCCTCCTTTATCCGAACCCATCTGACCTGTTTTAGGATCGATCTTCATAAACTCAATCCCTTCGGGGATAGGGAAATCCTTTACCTCTTTGTCCTTCAACGCCTTTGACATAAAAGCGACCCAGATGGGAGAGGCCGCACGGGCGCCGGTCTCATTTTCACCAAGGGACCTGTCTTCATCAAAACCCACCCACACGCCGGTAACAAGTTCAGGAGTATAACCGACAAACCAGGCGTCAAAAAATTGGTCGGTGGTTCCTGTCTTTGCCGCTACAGGTCTTCCGAGCGCCCTTGCCCTCCATCCTGTCCCGTTCTGAACCACACTTTCCAGAAGGCTTGTCATGAGAAAGGCTGTTTGTGGGTTAATGACCCGTTCTGAATCGTTCGATTCTTTTTGGAAATAAGAAGGGAGATGTTCTTCGAGCAAATTCCCGTCCCGGTCCAGAATTTTTTTGATAAAAAGAGGTTTGAACTTCTTACCCTGGTTGGCAAAGACGGCATAGGCTTTCGTTAATTCATAGAGCGAGAGGTCTGAAGAGCCCAGGGCCATGGCAAGGTTGTCGTGAAGAGGAGAGGAGATGCCGAGATTTTTAGCATAGTCCTTGATATAATCGACCCCGACATCGCGGGCAATCTTTACGGCGACGACATTGATCGAGTGTGTGAGCGCATTTCTGAGGGTGGTCGGTCCGGAAAATTTGTCCTCGAAATTTTTCGGTTTCCATTTTTTATTTCCGAATTCGAACACGATTGGAGCGTCGACGACAATGGAGGCAGGGGTATACCCTTTATCCAGGGCTGAAGCAAAGATAATGGGCTTAAAGGCCGATCCGCTCTGTCTTCGGGCCTGGGTAGTTCGGTTGAACTGACTTTTTCTGAAGTCTCTTCCGCCCACCATCGCCCTGACGTATCCCGTTTCTAAGTCGAAGCAGATCAACGCCCCTTCCAAAATGGAAGACATCTCCCCGGGAAGGCGCTTCTGTCTTTTTTCAATCTCTTTTAACCCCGCCCCGACCGCTTCCTGAGCGATGCTTTGAGCATATAGATCGATGGTTGTATAGACCTGGAGGCCATTTTTATAAAGACCATCCTTCCCATATCTCTCTTCGACATATCTCCTCACATGCTCCACAAAATGGGGGGCCTTTTCAAAAGAGGGGGCCTGCTTTCCCTTAATCTTTATCGGGGTCTGTAAGGCCCTCAGCGATTCAGCGTAAGAGATGAATCCTTCCTCAACCATTCGATTCAGGATATAGTTCTGCCTCTTTTTCGCCTGTTCAGGATATTGATGAGGAGAATATTTGGAGGGGGCCTGGGGAAGCCCTGCAAGCAAGGCGGATTCCGCAAGGTTCAGCTCTTCGACGGGCTTTCCGAAATAATTTTCAGCGGCCGTTGCCGTTCCATAGGCTCCGTGTCCCAGATAGATTTGATTGAGATAAAGGTGGAGAATCTCTTCCTTGGAAAGATACTTTTCAATTTTAAAGGACAGGATGGCCTCGCGTATCTTTCTTGATAGACTCTTTTCCGGAGTGAGGAGAAGTGATTTGACAACCTGCTGGGTGATGGTGCTGCCGCCCTGTATAATCTCTCCGGAGAAGATATTCTTAAATAGGGCTCTCAGAATAGCCCAGTAATCCAATCCCTTATGTTGGAAAAACCTGGCGTCCTCCCCTGCGACAAAGGCCTGGATTAAAAAGTTGGGGAGCCTATCGAGAGAGACAACCTCTCTCTTCTCAACAAAAAATTCTCCTATAATCTCCCCATCTTCAGAAAAGAATTTGGTGATGGCAGGAGGTTTGTAATTTTTCAAATTTTCAATGCTTGGGAGGTCATGACTGAAATAGAAGTAAGAAGCCGCTCCGATTACCATAAAAGAGGTGACAGTGATCATGATAATCGAAATGAAAATCTTGACTGTCCTTTCAAAATGGATGGTTCTCATTTTTAAAATGCAAGGTGGATCAATATTCCTGACATCTCAAACAACTCTGGACCCTCCTCGTCCGGCAACTCTGGGCAGATCGCTATCATCCAATACTTTAAATTGTATGGTCATAATTTTGATGAATTCGTAAAAAGGTCATTCTCATGAAACTCGTCCTCGAAGGCATGAATCTTCACAACTTTCACAACCTGAACCACCATGAAATAAAGTCATTCGCAATTTTTATGACCTTTTCACTCTTTTCTTTAATTTCATTGGCATCATCAGTGGAATACTCCTCCGAGGGTATCCACAATTTTCCAGCGTCTACCCCGGGATAACGGCTCCATGTTACTTCAGGCTCAACTTCGTTACTAATCTTTGCAATGTTGTAGGGGAAGCCCCTCCGTGGGTTCCTCAATAAGGCGGCCACAGAGGGCCGCCCATATGAATGTTGGAACAATTTTCGTGGTTCGAGGGTGGCGCTCCGTCACGAAGGATTGTTCAGAAAATAATCCCCCAGATACTTCCTCTCCCCTTGGTGGGAGAGGATTGAGGTGAGGGGGAAATAGATTATGTCCACCCCCACCCTTGCCCTCCCCCCTCGAAGAGGGAGGGGATTGGTTAGAACTTAGAATCCATTTTCATTGTTCGAGGGTGACGAACCCGTTATGAAGGATTATCTACAAAATGGTTTTTTTAAACTCAAAGCAACGTAGCCTCTCTAAACAAAACAGGATAACTCCAGCCATCGGGGTGTTTTATTAGCCCTTTTTGAACGATGTATCTCTTTGTCTCGTCCATTAAATTTTTAATAAAATCCTCTGTATCTTTTAAAATTATCCCTTCTGAAGCGATATCTAAAAACAGGGGATTGTGATTCTCGAAATTCGATATGCATTCCTCATGTGTTAAAAGCAAAATATCGAACGGATATCCAAAAAATAGATGTTCTTTGATGGATGCAATCTCTTTTCCCCTCCTTTGTCTTTTGGGGTTGATATCATTGGAGATCAGTAATATGTCAACGTCTGAATCCTTTGTCTGTTCCTTTCTTGTCCAGGACCCATAAATCACCGCTGATATTATTGTAATAGACAAGGACGAAAGGGTTGTGGTTATTTGATTTTTTATCTCTTCAATCATCACCGTCTCCCCTGCTTGTCAAAATCATTATAACCCTTTTTTTAATATTTTTAAAAATTGTTCACATTATTTCACAAACTGTCACGCTTTAGCTCTAATCCCCCTTCATCATAACCCCCTATCCCTTCCTTATTTTAAGGGGGGAGAAAGGGGGGGGCTCCTCCCTTTGGCAAAGGGAGGTTGGGAGGGATTTTATGAAACATTTTTCAAAACACTAAATTGTTACCACAAACTAGATTTTTACGCAAATTTCAATCCAACTTCTTATTTAAACTGGTTCATTGAAATCGGATTTTTGGTATGCCTGATAAATCTATCTTCGAGAAGATGTCCCCGGAGAAACGCCGGCTCATTATTTACGGCCAGCTCAACCCTGCCTATGCAAAATATTACACAAGATCCGAAGCCGAGAATCTGCTTTTGAATGGAGGCTTCATTAATGTCCGGATTCACCATCGCCACGGATACAGTTGGACTGTGATAGGAACCCAACCCTTAATTTGAATCTTTGGTGTAAGGGTTAGATTCTTACACAACAAAGTATGATAATTTATCTCTAACACTTTAAAAAATGGTGTCATGCTGAACTTGGTTCAGCATCTCGTTTTGTCCAAAGGGTGAGATCCTGACACGAAGTGATGAACGAATGTGAATCAACGAGTTCAGGATGACAAGTCGTGAAATTTCAAATATCTTTGGTTAGGGTTAAGACGCCCGTTTAGTTAATGGGTTAGGTCGTTTGTCTAAAAATATTAGCCTTAACCCCCGTCTGTGGCAGGCAGGCAAACCGGCCTCCTCACCTTCGCCCAATGACTTCTTCCTTTCCTGGCTTCCTTATAGGGGGAAAGCGGGCGAGCGAAATCTCAGGGTCTTTTGAGAAGATCGTGGGTTCCGATCCTCCGGAGTAAATAAAAATTCCCCTGGATTTGGAACGTGAAGCGGTAGTTCTTGTAACCCGGGCTTCCCATATGTTCGGAAAGCCCTTCATTTTTTGAGTCTTAAAGAGGGGTGTCGGGGGTTTTCTAAAAGGATTTTCAATTGCTCATTAGTCCTTTTACGGAGCAGGGGCGGCAGGTTTTTGTAGTCATGGGCAAATTTAGGGCTGGGTTTTAATTCCATGGGCGTGGTGTTTAGCCCTCGATGGCGGTCTTAAACTGCTCCACTGTGCTAAAGGGGCCAATGAACTTACCCTCGGTAATCTCCTTTTGCGCTTCCCTCTCGCCTTTCTGCCATTCTTCGGTCCACCACCAAGACTGGTCGTGTTCAATAATTCCTACCTTCACCGCCACAGCAATTTCCTCATCGGATAATCCTTCAGAATGAACCATATCCTGGTTGATTTTTTCAATTTTCGCCTGGGTTTTTTTCAGGATTTTTTGTTCCTCTTTGATGAGCGGAATGACATCGGTTTTAGTCACTAACTTTTTGGGGATGGGGACAATTTTTTGGTCTTCGGCTTTGGCCTCGATAAAATCCCCCTCTTCAAGTTGGAGTTTGTTGAAAATCTCTTTTGGTATTGTCACCTGGCGCCTTGGCCTCACTTTGACTACAGACATGGTCTTGTCTCCTTAAAAATGTTTGCTGATCATATAATACGACTTTCTTGCATTCTTGTTATTAGGAATTCATGAATCCATGAAGTAAAGAATTCATGATTTTTCCTGTTCCTGTGTTCCTGGTTTCCTTATTATAATAGAAATTTTAAAAAGGCATGTCAAGGGGTAGCGCCTGGCGATCATCAAAACTAAAAGGAATTGCGTGGTTTATCGCCTCGAGGCATGAATCCATGAAAAAGATTTTTAAATTTCCTGCATTCCTGGCTTCCTTATTAGGAAACCATGAAGCCAGGAAAAAAACCAAAATAAAGGAATTTGAATTTTTCCTGCATTCCTGGCTTCCTTATAGGGGACTTGGTTAAACCTTTTCCGGTTGTGAAATCCATTCCAAGATATATCTTGAAAATAATCTAAAATCTTCTAAACCCTCTAAACTCTCATAAAGTTTTTCTGCATCAAATTCATTTGGCAAATAATCGTGGATAATCCTATTTCGAAATGAAGGCATTCCCTTTATCTTCTCGGCAAATTCCTTTGGAATGATTCCCTCTTCGGCCAAAGCCAGGATGGCTTCAGCTTCGCTCTCCCTGACCTTCCATAGGGAAAGGGTTGAGGCGATATGAGCCGAGATGCGAGTTATATCCTGAATAGCACAGGCCAGACTATATTTGATTGCTTTAATCTGGATGGAATTTCCCCTGTTAAGGAAAAAGTCTTTACCCAGAATGGGGATCGATCTGATGTCCTTTAGCTGTCTTTCGATATTGTCGAGATATTCGATGATCCTTTCTGTCCTGATCAACTCTTTTGATTTCATTTAGATACCCGTTTGAATTCTCAAAAAAAGCATCTCCCTATACTCATCAAGGTAAGGCTTTAAATCGAAAAACCTGTTCATCACCCTGGTCTCAAAGTCAATCCTTTCTTGCTCATCTTTAATCAAAATAGGAATCCCTTCCTTGAGTACACGATATTGTAGAAGGAGAGGCAGGACATTAAGAATTCTAAGATCAATTCTGTCAGTGTGAATCTTATCAATTAAGATGGAGAGGATTCTTTTTTCCTTTTTAAGGTATTCCTTCATATCTGAAGGGGTAAGATAAACAGCTACATCAATATCACTCTCAGAATGGGCGACACCGTATGCATACGAACCATACAGGTAGGCAAAGAGGACGCCTTCCTTTCCTTCCATTACCTCTTTAAGAGCTTTTAAAAGAATATTTCTATTTTCAACCCCATTTTCCATGGTTTGAGGGTAGCATAATTTATTAAAGAAGTAAACTTTCGGGAATTAAACTCCGCCCAGGCCACCGGCAGGCAGGCGAACCGGCCTCCTCACCTTCGCCCAATGACTTCTTACTTTCCTGGATTCCTGGCTTCCTTATTAGGAAACCAAGAACCCATGAATAAAGAATTCATGATTTTTCCTGGATTCCTGGCTTATTATTAGGAATCTTCTCATTAGGAACCCAGGAAACCATGAATAAAATCTTAGTAACGTAGAATTTAGGAGACCTGAGTAAGAGTAATTGCCCTCCAATATGGTATTTATGTTTCGTCGAAAACAAAATCCATAGAAGGAGGGCAATATGGGAGCAACCCCACAGGGAAAGGATATCACGATTGAATTTGAGTGTCAATTCAGAGTTGATTTGCAACACAGCGATTTTTCATCGATCATGAAGGCATTTCTTATGCTGTTGCCACAGTTGCTGGAGGATTTTT
>JAGXSW010000175.1 GCA_018333715.1 Syntrophaceae bacterium
CCCCCCATGTACTCCCCCCGGGAGGAGACATAATCAAAAGTGGTGGCTGTTCCGAAATCAACCACGATGCAACTCCTTCGGTACCGATCATAGGCCGCCACCGCATTGACGATCCGGTCTGCCCCCACCTCAGCGGGATGATCATAGGAGATGACCATTCCCGTCTCAATATCTGCCCCGACGATCAGCGGTTTGACATGAAAATATTTTCCTGCCATCTCCTGCAGCATGTCCAGAACCGGCGGGACAACGGAGGAGATGATCATTCCGTCAAAATCTTTCATGTCGATGTGGTCAAACCTGAAGAGATCGCGAAAGAGGATCCCCCACTCGTCAGTCGTCTTCTCCCTCTCCGTCCTGATCCGCCAGTGATCAACCAGGACTTTCCCGTCATAGACTCCAAGAACCGTGTTCGTGTTGCCAATATCGATGACTAATAGCATATAACCCCCTTTAGTCTTTTAGTCCCCAGTCTTATCGTCTTATAGTCAAAATATAAAACTATGAGACTATGCGACTATTAGACTATTAGACTTCTTTCTTCTTTTGATATTCTATATCTCCTGCCACCACTCTTCTCCGTTTCCCATTCTCCATTCTCAATATGAGAGCGCCGTCCGAATCGACATCGACCGCAATGCCTGAAAGGGTCTCGCCAAAAGAGGTGATTTTGACCGGTTTCCCCTTGATCTGGGCCTGTTCTCTCCAGGCGTTCAGAATAACATCGCCGCCCTCTTTCAAATAAATGGCATACCACTCTTCCAATTGCTGTAAAAGAGAGGAAAGGAAATCCTTTCTCGAAATCGCTTGCCCCATCTCTTTCTTCATCGAAGTGGCAACTGAGCGGATCCCCTTGGGGAACATCTTCTCGTCAACATTGAGATTAACACCAATGCCAAGGATGACAAAGTGGATTCGATCCGTTTCCGATTGGATCTCATTGAGAAGGCCTGCCACCTTTCGGCCATTCAGAAGAATATCGTTCGGCCATTTGATCAATGGGCGAAGGCCCGAACATTTCTCAACAGCCTTTGCCGTTGCCACGGCCGCCATCAGAGTAATGAGCGGAGCCTGATGGGGAGGAATTTTGGGCCGGAGGATGACGGAGAGATAGAGATTTAAATAAGGGGGCGAAAACCAGTCTCTCCCCAGTCTCCCCCTCCCCTTTTCCTGAGACTCCGCAATAACCACCTCTCCTTCTTCTGCGCCCCGGGCGGCCAGCTCATAGGCTTTAATGTTCGTTGAATCCAGACGGGCAAAATAGTGGATCGCCTTTCCCATCCATCTGGTCTTCAGGGAGGGTTTGACTTCAGAGGGAGTGAGAAGGTCAGGAGAGTGAATCAACCGGTAACCTGAGCGGGTCGATGCCTCGATCTCATAGTCGAGGGATCTTAAATGTCTCATTCTCTTCCAGACCGCCGTCCGGCTCACATTCAGCCGGCGGCTGATCTCCTCGCCCGAAAGAAAGCTGGTAGGGTGTTCTCTGAGGAGTTTGAGAATCTCATCATCCATTTTCAATCCATCGGAATTCCCTCTGTCTACCGCAGATTCTGAACCTAATATAGTAAGGCACAATCAGGCGTAATCTATGAAAATGGCCAAGTCTTATCCTCCCCCTTGACGGGGGAGGATTAAGGTGGGGGTGGAAATGACATGGTCCCCCTCACCCCACCCTCTCCCCTGCCTTCGCCGAATCGCTTCGTGCAGGCAGGCACCAGGGGAGAGGGAGATAATTGGGATTATCTTCTAACTTATGACTTTATCATACCGTGAGAACTGCATCGAAAAGGTTCCCCGGCCCTGGGTCAATGACCTTAAGTCCGTGGAGTAACCGAACATCCGGGTCAGCGGAGAGAGGGCCTTGATCAGGGCGATCTTTCCTTTTGGAGTGATCGCCTCAACCGAACTTCTTCGTGCCTTTAAATCCCCCACCACTTCTCCCATGAACTCTTCAGGGACGATGATGTTCACCTCCATCATCGGTTCCATTAGCGCCGGCTGTGCTTTCCGGCAGACCTCCCTCAAGGCATTCGATGAGGCGATCTTGAGGGCGAGAGGAGAGGGATGATTCGGGTCTGCATTGGCCTTTAACAGAGTAATACGAATGTCTGTCAAAGGATAACCCATGATCACCCCTACGGTGGAACCCTCTCTCACCCCTTCTTCGATGGAGAGAAGACATTCGTGTGGCAGGGTTCCTTCGGGGACCTCGGAATGGAATTCGATCCCCTTTCCCCTGCCATGAGGTGAGATGCGCAAAAAAACCTCCCCGAAAAGCTTGATCTCTTCCATCTCTTTGGCAAATTTGAAGGAAGCCTCTGCCTCCTTCTCCACTGTCTCCCGAAAGACGACCTGCGGTCTCCCTACATTCACTTCGAGATGGTATTCGGTCAGGAGACGATTGACCAGAACATCGAGATGCAACTCCCCCATCCCGGAGATGATCGTCTGACCCGTATCCTCATCTAACCTGACCTGAAAGGTGGGGTCTTCATCGCTCAATTTTTCGAGGGATTGAGCGAGCTTCTCCTGATCACGGCCTGTCTTCGGTTCCACGGCCACCGACATCACCGGTTTATAGAAATCGATCGGCTCAAGAAGAATGGGATGGCCTCGTTCGCAGAGCGTATCTCCTGTAGTCGTCCCCTTCAAACCCATGACAGCCACGATCTCTCCCGTCTTTGCCTCTTCCACCCGGGTTCGCTGATTGGCATGCATCTGGAAGATTCTCGAAATCTTTTCATTCTTCTTCAATCTCGGGTTATAGACCTCTCCGCCCACTTTGAGCGCGCCCGAGTATATCCGGATATAGATTAACTTCCTTCCTTCATCCATGAGCACCTTGAAGGCTAAGGCGCTGAAGGGCGCTTCATCCTTCTGCGCCCTTTCCTCTCTCTCTCCGGTGACCGGATGGGTGCCCTCGGAAGGAGGGATATCGAGGGGAGAAGGAAGATAGTCCACAATGGCGTCGATCAGGGGTTGGATTCCCTGATTTCTCAAGGCCGCCCCGCAGAGAACAGGAACGGCCTTCATCGAAATGGTGGCTTTTCTGAGAACCTCTTTCATCTCCCTTTCGGAGATCTCCTCTCCATTGAGATACTTTTCCGTTAAATGGTCGTCCAGCTCGGCAAGGGATTCGATCAATTTCGACCGATGAAGGGCAACTTCCTCTTCCATGTCTTTGGGGATGGTGATCTCCTTATATTCAATGCCCAGGCTGTGCTCATCCCAGACAATCCCTTTTAAGCGGATGAGATCGACGACCCCGATAAACCGGTCTTCCATGCCGATGGGAATCTGGGTGATCAGCGGATGGGCTCCCAGCCTGTCAACCATCATCCTGACGGTTTCGAAAAAATTGGCCCCGAGCCGGTCCATCTTATTGACGAATGCCAATTTGGGGACACGATATTTGTCCGCCTGATGCCAGACCGTCTCCGATTGGGGTTCCACTCCTTCCACGGCGCTGAAGATGGCGATCGTTCCGTCGAGCACCCGTAGGGAGCGTTCAACCTCCATGGTAAAGTCCACATGGCCCGGCGTATCGATGATATGGATGATCTTTCCTTTCCACTCCGCCGTCGTCACCGCAGAGGTGATCGTGATCCCCCTCTCCTGCTCCTGGACCATCCAATCCATCACTGCGGTTCCATCATCGACTTCGCCCATCCGGTGGGTCTTCTTTGCATAGAAGAGGACTCTTTCGGTGACAGTTGTCTTTCCGGCATCGATGTGGGCCATAAACCCTATATTTCTGGTGCGAGCGAGCCGCTTCTCTCCGGCCATCTTCTGCATCCGCCATTTAAAGGAGATATATCTCGGCAATATTAAAGGGATTTTTGATAAATGTCAAAGAGATTTCTTGAAAAGGACAGAAATCTCTGATTCCACCGATTAGGAACCGATTACACAGATTAGAAATCCATTGATAAATAGAGAAAAATCTGTGGAATCATTTTTTAAAATCTTTGTAATCAGAGAGCGGAAAGTAGTTTTTCAGAGCTCTCTAAAATTTCCCTTGACAATTCAACTGGATATGTCTTAAATTGAACGTAACAAAAAAGGAAGGCCCATGGGAAGCATCTATAGTTTCTTCTACTTTTATTTTTATTTTGATAAGGGTCGCCCATAAAGGCACTCCCATAACGGGATAATAAGCCATGGGTGACCGATCAGGCCCCATGGCTTTTCCATTTTTTAAGCCATAGGGGCAGCCTTATGGCTTTTTTATTCGTTAATTTTAACAATAGAAAGGAGTATGAAGAATGGCGATTTCAGAGAAGGTGAAGAACGCATTAGAAGGCGCCTCATGGGTGAGGCGGATGTTTGAGCAGGGAGAGGAATTGAAAAAGCTTTATGGCGAGGAAAATATTTTTGATTTCTCCCTTGGAAATCCCAATCTCGAGCCTCCGGCTTCATTAAAGAAGGCGCTCAAAGCCCTTGCCGATCAACCCATTGCGGGAATGCACCGTTATATGCCTAATAATGGCTATGTTGAGACACGGAGAGCCATTGCCCAATACATCGCAGAAGAATCAGGGCTCCCTTTCGAAGAGAAACATATCGTGATGACTGTTGGAGCAGCCGGCGGGCTCAATGTCGTCTTCAAAGCTCTCCTCGATGAAGGCGATGAGGTCATCGTCCCTTCCCCTTACTTTATGGAATTTAAATTCTATATTGAAAATAGCGGCGGCCGGATTCGTCTGGTCGAAACCCATGACGATTTCTCTCTCAATCTGAAAGAGATCGAGAAAGCCTTTGGAAAGAAGACCAAGGCCGTTCTGATCAACTCTCCCAATAACCCGACAGGCGTGGTCTATAACAGGGAATCTCTCGAAGAGCTGGGAAAATTGTTAAAGGAGAAGAGCCGGGAGCTGAAAAGGACGCTCTATCTCATCACCGATGAAGCCTATCGCAGAATTGTCTTTGACCAGGTCAAACTCCCCATTGCCTTCCAGTGCTACCCTCACACCATACGGGTTACCTCTCATTCCAAGGACCTCTCCCTGCCAGGTGAGAGGATCGGTTATATTGCGGCAAACCCCTCCTGTGAAGAAGTGGGGGAATTGATCACCGCCATCGTTTTTGCCAACCGGACACTCGGGTTTGTCAATGCTCCGGCTCTGATGCAGAGGCTGGTCGCACCCCTTCAGAGAAATTCGATCAACATTAAGGAATACGAAGAGAAAAGGGATCTCTTCTACCATTCCCTATCCTCTTACGGTTACCGGATCGTCAAGCCGGAGGGCGCCTTCTACCTCTTCCCGAAAGCGCCCATTGAAGATGATATCGCCTTTGTGAAAGAACTTCAGTCGAAAAGAATCCTCACCGTGCCCGGAACGGGTTTTGGCAAACCCGGTTATTTTAGAATTGCCTATGCCGTCGATAGAAGGGTCATCGAAAAATCTCTGCCGGGTTTTAAAGAGGTGGCGGATAAATACGAAATGGGAGGAAGATAGAGCCATACTCAATGCTCAATGCTCAATGCTCAATTTTCAATTGTCGGCGTTGCAAATCACCATTTCAACAGAAGAAAGATGCCCTGGTCATCCTCTTTGACAAAGAGGGCATTGTTAAAAATTACGGATAGCAGAAAGGCACGCCCGAACTCACCACATTCTAATCTTGCCCTTATGCGTCAATAGGGTCATCCATACGGTCAGGTCTTGTATTAGCGCATACCTAACCATTCTTACCGCATTGCTATATTGTAGGACCCCATCATCTACAACTCAAGGTTTTGTATCCGTCTCTATTTCCTTTTTAAGTCGTAAATCTGCCGAATCGAAATGAAGTCCACCTTTAGTTTCCCATAGCGCCGCTCATAGGAAGATTTAATGTTTGGACTTAACACGTAATTCTTTCCTCCAGGGTATAAAGAGCGAAATATGGCAAGATGAGCAGGGTCAAAGTGATCAGGATTAATTTTACATTCAATCGCATCGGATTGTTGCCGCCCACCTTTGATGACAAAATCCACTTCCCGCCCGGATTTGTCCCTCCAGTAAAACAAATGATGATCGTTAACAATCGTACGCAGGGCATCGAGTACCAGGTGCTCCCATAGAAGACCTCGGTCCTCTTCCCGAATACTGTCCCAACCCTTGACAAAGGTGACGAAACCCGTGTCAAAGGAGTAGCACTTAGGTCTCTGTGTAATTTCACGCCGACCTCCCCCATGAAATGGAGGGAGTAAAAAAACGGCGTGGGCGACGCTCATGGCTTCCACATGGGCTTTCACAGTTTGCCGGCTTAAATCACTTAGCCGGGCCAGATGGGTATAATCTATTAGGACCCCGCTTTGTCGCAGCATCAGATGCAATAATTTTATGAAACCAGTCCGGTTGCGGATACCGAAAAGCTCCTGAATGTCCCGGGCATAGAAACTGTCCATCCATTCCGAAAAAAAAGCCGTATTCTTCGTTTCCGACAGCAAGGGCTCTGGCAACCCTCCGTGCAGTAATCGACGATCCAGTTCTTTGATATTAAATTTATCGATGCATTCACTCCACAGTACCGGCGGCAAATAAATCATCTCTTTTCGTCCGGTCAGGCTATCACGAAATTTTTTAGTAGCCGCCAAAGTAGAAGAACCTGTTGCGAGCACTTTCAGGTGGGGATAGGCATCTGCAGCAATCTTTAACAAACGGCTTGGGTCCTCCAAACGGTGGATTTCATCAAAAATGACAATGGCTCCTTTATCAATCCTGTCATAAAAAGACTCCGGATCTGTTAATTGGCGTACCACCGATGGGAGATCGCAATTCTGGTAAATGGCTTTGGAAAACATTTGGGCTAAGGTTGTTTTTCCTGCCCGGCGAACCCCCGACAGCCATACAATTGGCCGCTTCTCCCATGCCTGTCGAATATGTTGTATCCAGAAAGGGCGCTCAATCATTGAAATCTTATTTAACATTTAGACGTCTATTTGTCAAGTATAAATTCGCTTAATCTAACTCTGTGTTATTTTAAGAATTTTCTTCTAACCCAACTTCCGCACCTTAACTTCATTCTTTGTCAAATTTATGTCATTTTAAGGAGAAAATGGGCAATTTCTCCAATGATTTCAAATAGCGAATTTTTTAACAACGAAATTTGAGCCCCTTAATAAGTTTCAAGGCAACATATCCTTTCCTTAGGGTCCTTCTGAGGAATTCGGCTTGAGGGGAAGATAATCCTTTGGATCATCTCCAAATGAGTGGTTCAATTCAAAAGGGTTCCCTTAAAGAGGGAGCCTGACGCCTGCTCCTTTCTCCCTGGCCCGCTCATAGACCAGCTTGGCTGTGACCATGTCATCCACGGCAATGCCCATGTTCATCGAAAAAATCCTCTCCATCGGATCTTCCCGGCCTGGTTTAAATCCGGCCGCCAGATCTCCAAGATCGGCATAGATATTTTCAGGAACGGTTCCAAAGTAGGTTCCTTCTTCTTTTGTGGACAGCAATTGATGGATATCGTCGGAGACGAATTTGTCACACTCCTTCATCGCCTGCCCCGTCCATGCGGAGTCGTAATCCAGCGAAATGGCAAGCCCGCCCTCCTTCAGCATTCCGGCCCGAAGCGGAGGCTTTGGCTCTGTGGCAATAGGAATAGCCGTAACCACCACATCCGCTCCTTCCATCATCTCGTCAGGATTTTTAGAATGCTCCATCTGGAGTGCGGGAAACATACGGCCCATTTCTGCGATAAAACGGCGGCTTGCTTCAGGAAAGAGGTCGTAGCACTGAACTCTTGAAAGACCGGGTAAGGTTTCGACCAGGGCCCTGAGGCTTGTTCGGGCTTGAACTCCACAGCCCAAAATACCCGCAACCCTGCTCTCCTTCCTGGCCAGATATTTCGCTGATATGCCTGCGCTGGCGCCTGTGCGCATCGCTGTGATCCAGCCACAGTCCATGACAGCGATCGGGATGCCGGTTTCAGTGGCGTTGAGAATGAGCAGCCCTGTGATGTAAGGCAGCCCCCTCTCCGGATTGGAAGGATATCCACTTACCCATTTGAGGCCGGCTACCTCCATCTCCTTTACAAAGGCCGGCATGGCGTGGATGAAGGCATGGGGCCGGGTGTGAATTCCGGGCTTGGGCGGCATTTCGGTCTTTCCCAGTCCTTTCAGGCGAAAACCCTGATCGACAACTTCAATCACCTCTTTCATGCTAATTTCTAATCCTTCCACATCCTGACGACTCAAATAAAGGATCTCCATCCGCATTGCCTCCGTAACAGAATGATTATTGAAACCATGCAGGAAGATTTTATTCGATACACGGCCAAAGGTCAATCCTCATTTCAATCGAGAACGATAATAGATCGATAGTCCTACCCTAATTTGTTTTAAGGAAACTTAGGCGCTCAACCCAGTGGGCAAGCCGATGATTCCAATGGTCTACGAAAGGGTGGGCCAGTCAAAATTGATCGATGGATAAGAAAGGGTTAAAGGGAGATCTATGTTCCAAGACACTTTCAATTCTCCCAACCACGTCTAAATCTAAATAATGAAGGCCAGGTCTATGATTTGAGAAAATATAGAAGGGTGTTTCTATGTGCCCAGAAACATCCTTCCTATTAAAGCCCATCTTCGATTACTTATAATTTCTCTGGGGCGCAGAGGTTTTTTGCTTCCCCTGCGACACGACCACATTCTTTGCAAACAAATTTTCCGCCTTTAACCAACCTCTTGTAGTCGTCGAAACTCACCCTTACATAGCCTATGTTTTCTAACAGACACAGGTGTTCGTCGTGTCCCCAGTGGGGCATTTTAACGTCAGCCATGCTATTCTCCTCCTCTCTGTAAATAATCGATTGGGGCCGCACCTTCAATATTCGATTTTCGCTGTTTCCTCCTTTGTAACCTAATGAGGGGTAACTCTATTTTCCCAGCCTTACCTTTTCCGCAAAATTCGACTAACATTGAAGGCCCGATATTGCATTCCCTACGCACTTCAATAAAATCTTCTGTCAAATTTCAAGATCAGGCACCCGTAACGAAAACCAATCACTACAATCTTATCCCTATTTCTATGTTTGCCGAATTTCCGTTGCCTGACCCCAAGTTTCTTGAGATCGCGCTCCCATTCGGCAATCCGGCGCCATGTATTACGCACCTAACAATCGCTGTTGCAGCAGCGTCTGCATGTCACGACGGCCGTCAGCAATCAGCAGAACGTATACGTTCTTATCCATGATTTGGTAAATGATGCGGTAGGGTTTGGAGAAAATTTCACGGTATTCACGAATCCCGAGCGCCAGCAGTTCTTTAGGAAGGGCGCCCCGCTCGGGGAATTCGGACAGTTTGGAGAAGGCTCTCTCGATCTTCTGCAAAACGTAGTCTGCTTTTTGGGGTGTATCGTGCAGAGCAATATAGTCATAAAGCTCATCGAGGTCACATGCTGCATCATCGGTCAGGAAAACCGCAAATGGCATCAGTCAGCCTCCTGTCGTTTGCGCAGTTCTTTGATCACATCCTCAGCGGCCCGGACCTTGCCTTCCCCGATCTGGCGGGTCCCGAGCGCCAGAATCTTCAGGAGCGCCATTGTTTCCTGGGTTTGTTCGTAACTTTTGATGTCCTGTAAGACCGCCTTGGCTTCGCCGTTCTGGGTGATGACCAGTGGCTCCCGGCGTTCGTTTAGCTTCCTGACAATTTGGGCGGCATGAGCCTTCAGGTAACTGATCGGCTTAATCTGGCTGGATAGTCTCATGGAAGATTCCTCCATTTCTTGGGTATGACCAAATATAGTCCGTAAACAGGTCAACTGTCAAGATTGAAGATGTGGAATATTTCTTTCGAGGATTACCATTTAAAATCTTGCATGGGTGTGCAGATGACCAAAGGGAGTTAGGAATCAGGATCTTAAGTGATGAGGAATTTAAGAAGATGATCACTGGATATTCAAAACTAATTTCAAAGGGAACCGATCCATAAGCTTTGTATCTTAGTGATGACCCTGGTTTTAAGAGTTGATAATTGGAAAATTAGATCAAATCTACTTTCTTAGCGTTCACCTTTTCCACTAAATTCCACCAATAATATCGAAGACCTGATCCTGCATTCGCCCCACACTTCAATAAAATTTTATATCAAGTTTCAAGCCCAGGCACCAGTTACATCATATAAATATTGACCAATCTTTTCCAAGAAATTCCTCAATCCCATCAACGCTAACAACCACGATCGTTCGAATGTACTCTTGGCCTAGGACTTCTCCTAACCCTTTTGGTACGTTGTACGAATCTAGCGAATGCTTTATCCCAGGAGAAAGATGGTACTGTAACCAAATCCAGCCTTTCTTCTTAGCGTCTATGTCTTTGAGTGCAAACTTGCCGGTTTGAAGGTCTGCCCCACCTATATCGACATCGCTGGTCCATATCTGGGCCGTAGTAAAGATCACAGGCAAGAAGTGGATGCTGGCTTTGGGCTCTTTCTTTTGAAACCCTTTGCCATGGCGTTGAAACTCCTCGATGAGTCCATTTAGACATTTGCAGACTTGCGTTGCCGCATCTTCGATCAGTCCACGTCCTTTGCCTCCACTATCTCCCTTTTCACCAGAGCTGACCTCTATTCCAAGATGATAAGTGTTTCCTATATCCGAAAATAGAGGGTTGCCGCTAGCTACTGGAGGATCAAAATCTGAAAGAATAAGCCTCTCCATTACAACGGAGTCTTTATGGTTTCTGCGGACGTAGGGGGTATGCACGAAAACCCAATTAGAAAATGCTGGGTTAACACGTTTGCATTCAGCCACCAAAAAACAGTTCCAATAAACATCAAACTGATCCTGGGTCCTAAGGATGAAATCAATTCGGGTATCAAAGCCCCCGACTGTGACAGGAAATTCTGCGGCTTCAAAGACCCATCGGGACTTTCCACTTGCATGCAAATTATAAGCTTTTCTTAGTACGGCGTAATGAAAACCGTATCCATGGGCATTAAGAACTTTTCGTAAACCTTCTTCTATTTTTTCTTTTAACTGATCATCCAAAGGATTTTGAACTCCTTTCCAAATTCATGTCAGAAGGCACCGGGGCAAACCCTCAAAATTTGATTGCCACCGTTTCCTTCTGTGTAACCTAATGAGGGTCAGTTCTATTTTCTTAGCGTTCACCTTTCCCACCCAATTCCGCCAATATTGAAGACCTGATCCTGCATTCGCCCCACACTTCAATAAAATCTTCTGTCAAATTTCAAGGTCAGGCACCAGTTACAAGTTACTGGGTTTTGTAAAGGAATATTCTTAGGCATTTACTGCCCTTAATTCAAAGGTCTGTGAGACAAGTTCTTCCCCCTCTATCGTCAGAAATTCGTGGAGTTC
>JAGXSW010000176.1 GCA_018333715.1 Syntrophaceae bacterium
AATGAGAGGATATAGATGTTTGACCGCATTTTGAAAGAGATGCAAGATAAAATACGCAGGCGGGAATACATAATGTCAATCCACGCTGAAGAGGAGATGAACGATGATGATCTGTCCATCTTTGATGTCGAAGGTTGTATTCTTACCGGAAAGATTTTAGAAAGACAGAAGGACAAAGTCACTGCCGAGTGGAAATATCGAATAAATGGACAATCTCTTTCCGGCGGTGAAGTTGAAGTTGTAGCCAAATTGAGTCCAACAGGAAAGCTGGTTATTATTACAGTATATGCACCATAATATTTCTATCGCAAGAGGGAGAGAAATGATTTGTGACAATTGTGGGAAACAAGGTGTGCGTATCCGCAGAGTTGCAAGGACATACGGCAAGGGTAAAGACATTTTTGTGATAGAAAATGTTCCTATTGTGACTTGCCCACACTGCGGAGAAAGTTATCTTGAGGCAGAAACACTTCATGAAATTGAGCGCATTAAGTTGCACAAAAAGAGTTTTGCGGTTAATCGCTCAGTTCCAGTTGTCAATTTTGCTTAAAGAAAATAATCACGCACCCCACTCCACATAACACCAGGCTTTGCGACGCTCCAATTGTTTGGATTAAGAATTGAGGTCGCTCCATGCCGTCAGCTTTTTATATTATGATTAAGATGGGGTGGACGCCTGCCTGTCGGCAGACAGGGCCGAAGCCAAAATGCCCTGAGGGGCACTTCGCTCCCCCGCCAGCCGTTATCTACCATTCGGTTTGTGTAGAACAGATTATCGAGTATAATGCCATCAGGAGGTGTGAGAAATGACAAGACAGATGTCAAAGGGAAAGTGTAGTTTTTGCAATGCTACCTTTAGTAAGGCGGCAATAACTAAACACTTGAAGTCATGCGAGCAAAGAAAAGCTGTCTCGGAGACATCATCGGAGAAGCGGAAGTTGCAGAAAACAAAAGGCTTCCATCTTGTGGTTGAGGGACGCGGCTTACCTGAGTATTGGATGCATCTTTCTGTACCAGCAAAAACAACGCTTGAAGGTTTGGACGGCTTCCTCAGGGATATCTGGTTAGAATGCTGTGGACACCTAAGTGCGTTCACAATCGAAGGGACAAGATATTCCATAAGCCCGATGAGAGAATATGACGAAAGAGGTATGAAGGTTGCGCTGGGTGATGTACTCGGCCCCGGAATGAAGTTTTATCATGAGTACGACTTTGGCACCACCACGGAGCTTACCTTGAGAGTTGCATCAGAACTGGAAGGTGAAGCTAAGAGTATGTCCGTTCAGCTTCTGGCCAGGAATGATCCTCCCTCGATAGCCTGTGAGTCGTGTGGAAAAATTGCTGCGCAAGTGTGCGCTGAATGTATCTGGTCGGGCAAAGGATGGCTTTGTGATGAGTGCGCTCGGAAGCATGAGTGTAGCGAAGAGATGCTCTTGCCTGTGGTTAATTCTCCACGAGTCGGAATGTGTGGATATACAGGATAGGAACATGATGCATACCGAACATCAGATAACACAGCATATACGCTGGGGCTACGCCTTGCCCTTCGGGGACATTGCTCCCTTCGGTCGCAACGTCGTATATGCTGAAAGCGCTATCGTGCTTCACAGATCTAATACGAAAGGAATATCTTAATGAAGCAATCAATATATCTTGAGACTACAATTGTAAGCTATTACACTTCTAAACCAAGCCGAGATATCATCGTCCTTGCTCACCAGGAGATTACCCGACAATGGTGGCCCATGGCTATAAAGCGGTACGATGTTTATATCTCTGAGGTTGTAATTGAAGAAGCTGGTTTTGGTGATATGGAATCTGCTAAAAGAAGGTTAGAGGCGTTAAAAGATTTTCCTCATCTGGAATTAAACGATAAGGTCGAGGAGATGGCTCAGATTTATATGGAAAGATTGGAGATCCCAGAGAAATCTTTTCGCGATGCTGCTCATCTTGCCATCGCCTCTATACATCATATTGATTATCTTGTCACGTGGAATTGTACTCATCTTGCAAATGGTGAAGTTATCAGGAAATTGATGAAGATAAATGAATCCTTTGGCGTTCATACGCCCAATTATTTGCACACCAGAAGAGTTAATGGAGGTATGAGAGATGTGGAGAGACCCGATTGTTCAGGAAGTTCGAAAGGCCGGTGAAGAGCTTGCTAAACAAGCAAATTATGACTTACACACCTTTTTCCAGAACTTGCGGAATAATGAGAAGAAACGGAAACATAAAGTAGTTTCAAGATTAAAGAAACAAGTGACTTTTTCAAGCGCATCAGACACCAGGTAGCATGGGATTCACAACTGAAACTAATGAACCTAAGGAAGAAGATAGAAGCTGGAGGGTTAAACCTTCAAAATTCATTTTAAATAGGCATTTGCCTGCACCAGCAGATAACACAAGATTAATGTTTTCACCCTTCGGGGAATCCCGACTGAGTCGGGACTTCGCCAATCCAAAACTTTATCTGCTCATTACGGGCAGAGAGAGGACGAGTGGCTTATAAAAGGGGCAATGAATAAGAATGGATAGCAGGAAAATTAGCTTCTCCCTTATCCCTTGATGATTAGAATTTTTCCCGTTTCAATCTTGACAATCCTTTGAAATTCCTTTAGTTTCCTTACAATGGCAAATCGATTAATCCTTGCCTCAAAATCTCCCCGAAGATATGATCTACTGAAGCAACTGGGTCTTGATTTCGAAGTGATTCCAAGTAATGTCGAAGAGGATTTTGCTCAAGGTGAATCTCCTCGTGAGCACGTGGTTCGATTGGCTGAGGCAAAGGCCCTGGATGTCGGGAATCGATTTCCCGAAAACTGGGTGATCGGAGCCGATACCATTGTCTATGTGGATGGGATCATTTTAGGAAAACCGAAGGGCTGTAAGGAGGCGTTGGAGATGCTCCGGTTGATCAGCGGGAAGGAGCACCGGGTATTGACCGGCGTCTCCGTCTGCCACCTTAAGAAAGGGAAGAGAGAATGTGAAACAGTGGAGACAGCAGTGAGGGTGAAAGCCCTCAGTCCGGTTGAGATGGATTGGTATATCAGCACAGGTGAGCCTTTCGATAAGGCAGGAGGATATGGCATTCAGGGGATTGGATCATTTATGATTGAATCGATCAATGGGTCATATACGAATGTGGTTGGTCTTCCACTGTGTGAGTTGATGCAGATGCTGGTTCGATTGGAAGCCTTAAGAATTACTCACTGCAAATTGAAAATTGATCATTAATCATTTAGCAATGGGAACGGAATGTCATCAATCAAGGAAAATTATCTAAAGGTGATGGAACAAATCGTGAAAACGGCCCAAAAGGCTGGGAGAGATCCAGGCGAGATCAAACTGGTGGCTGTCTCTAAAACTGTAGAAGTTGCCAGAATCAAAGAGGCCATTGAAGCTGGGGTTTCCATTCTTGGTGAAAATTATGTGCAGGAGGCTCAGAAGAAGATCGATGAAATTGGCCGAACCGTTTCATGGCACTTTATCGGGCACCTTCAGTCGAATAAGGCGAAGTATGCTGTTCATCTCTTTGATATGATACACTCTCTTGATAGCATTGCTTTGGCTGAAGAATTGAACCGGAGGGCTGAAAAAGAAGGCCGGACGATGAACGCGATGATTGAGGTCAATCTCTCCGGAGAGGCGACCAAATTCGGAACAGAAGAGGCAAGAGCATTCGATATCGCCCGGAGGGTTCTCAATCTCAGCCATCTATCCCTGGTGGGATTGATGACCATGGCGCCCTATTTTGATGATCCGGAAATGAGCCGGCCTTATTATATCCGGCTGAGAGAGTTGAAGGAGAAGATGATAAAGGAAGGCATTCCTGTAAAGGAGCTTTCCATGGGTATGTCGAATGACTTTGAGGTTGCCGTTGAAGAGGGGGCGACCTATGTAAGGGTGGGAACAGCGATCTTTGGGGAAAGAAAATAAAAAAACCACAGGTTATCAGGAAATCAGAAAACCAGGGAGATGGAAATCAGGGCATCAGGATATCAGGGTAAAATATTTCGGTTTGTCTTCACCTGATGGTCTGATCTCCTGATGACTACTACCTGAAAACCTGTTATCCTGATATCCTCAAAAACTGGGATTTGGAATAGGGACTATAAATTGAGTAACAGGAAAACGTTAATTTTGATTTGGGCGATGTTAATGATGGTAGCGGCCTGCGGTCAGAAGGCGCCTCCGGTGCCGTGGTCAACGGTCGTTCCCAAACGGATTGTTGACCTTGAAGCAAAGTCGAGGGAAGAGCGTCTCCTTCTGGAATGGACGTTCCCAAAAGAGAATACCGACAAATCTGTCCTGACGGATTTGACAGAATTTAAGATTCTTCGCTCCGAAGGGGACCTGATCGGAGATCAATGCAGGGGTTGCGGAGAGAAACCCAGGGTGGTCTTTGAGGCCAAGCTGGACAGGAAAGGAGAAGATAAAGGAAAGAGGATGTCCCTGCTGTTTGAGGATCTGGAAGCAAGAAAGGTCTATGTTTACCAAGTGGTGACCTTAAACCGGAGAGGGCATCCCGGTTCTCCTTCAAATCCTGTCACGGTCTACTGGGATTACCCGCCCCACACGACAAGAACGGTAAGAGCAGAGCGGGGTGACAAGAGGGTGGATATCGATTGGGAACCCGTACTGGGTGCGACAGGTTATAATATCTACCGGAAAGGAGAGGGCGAAGAATTTCCTTTCCAGTCTCTCAACAGGGAGGCCCTGACAGTGGCCCAATATACTGATCTGGGTGTGGAGAATGAGAAGAGATACATCTATTCGGTCAGAGCGGTGAAGCGGATCGTCAGGACCGATGTGGAAGGAAAGGGTTCTTTAAGCCTTCCCATTACGCCCACCGACCTGATTCCTCCAAGTTCTCCTCTCGGTCTGGTGGCGATTCCTCTTAAGAATGGGATGGAGCTCAACTGGAGAAGGAACAGGGAGTCTGATCTTTTAGGCTATTATATTTACCGGAGGAAATTGGGAGAGAAGGAGTTTAAGAGACTCAACCCTGCTCCCCTGATAAAAGAAACCTATCTTGATACAGAGGTTCAAATCGAGCAGGATTACGAATATGCCATTACGGCAGTGGATAACTCTCCCCGAAAGAATGAGAGTCTCCACTCCGAAGAAGTGAGGGTGAAGTATCTGTACTAAAGTTCGGGGTTCAGAGTTCGTAGTTCGGAGTAAAAAAAGTTAAGCCTCCGAACCCCGAACTCATTACTCCGAACTAAGCGGGAGCGCCAGATGCACTACTTTGAATACAAAAATCACGAACTTCATTGTGAGGGGGTTCCCATTAGCCGGATTGCTGAAAAGGTGGGGACACCTTTCTATCTTTACAGTTATAAAACCCTGGTGAGACATTTTAATGTCTTTAATGAAGCTTTCGAAGGGATTCCTCATCTTGTCTGCTATTCCATGAAAGCCAATTCGAATCTGGCGCTCATCCGGCTTTTTGTTAACCTTGGCGGAGGGGTGGATGTAGTCTCCGGGGGAGAACTCTACCGGGCCCTCAAGGGAGGGGCGGACCCGCAGAAGATCGTATTTTCCGGAGTCGGAAAGAAAGAGGATGAGATTGAGTACGCCCTGAAAGCCGGCATCCTCATGTTTAATGTCGAATCCTCCATGGAACTCCGGACGATCAATGAAGTGGCCGGCAGGATGAACAGGAAAGCGCCCATCTCGATCCGTGTCAACCCTGATATCGACGCAAAGACACACCCCTATATCACCACAGGGCTGAAGCAGAATAAATTCGGCATCGATATTCTCCGGGCGCCGATGGCCTATCGCCTTGCCTCCGAATTACCGAACCTGAAGGTGATGGGGATTGACTGCCATCTGGGATCCCAGCTGGTAGAGGTGGAACCCTTTGTGGAGGCGTTGAAGAAGCTTAAGGGCCTAGTCGATCATTTAAGAGAGGAAGGAATGGAGATTTGCTACCTCGATTTGGGAGGCGGTCTGGGCATCACCTATAACGATGAGGAACCTCCTCATCCTTTTGAATATGCCTCTAACATCCTGGAGGAGATTCACAGTTTCAATTGCACCCTCATCCTGGAACCGGGCAGGGTGATCGTTGGAAATGCCGGCATTCTGGTCTCGAGAGTCCTCTACACAAAGGAGAACGAGGAGAAACGTTTTATCATTGTGGATGCGGCGA
>JAGXSW010000177.1 GCA_018333715.1 Syntrophaceae bacterium
GAGGCAAGGGGTTCGGGAAGCGTGGCAGCCTTCACCTTTCCCTCCATCAGCATCTGAAACCGGAGGGGAATTTTCTTCACCTCCACTTTCTTCACCTCATCGATCTTCAACCCTTTGAGGCTGAGGAGGGAATCGGTCACATACTCGGCAATCGTATGGGAGGAGAGGCCGATCTCGTTTCCGCGCAGTTCTTCAATCCCCTTCATGCCGGACCCGGGCGAGGCCAGGAGCGCGAAGAGGTCCCTCTTCGATGTGGGCGCGGTCATATTCGTCACGATGGTGAAGGGAATATCCTTACTCTTTAACAAACTGATGCCGAGGATGTCCTGAATGGCCCCGTGAATCGCTCCTGACTGGATGGCGCTGTCGCGCTCCAGCGCGCTCGCAAATGAGACGACCTCCACCTTCAATCCCGATGAGTGAAAGAGCCCCCTCTCCTGAGCCGCTAAGAACGGAAGTGACTCCAGGATGGGAAGTACACCGATCCGGATGGAAGAGGCTTCGGCCTTTGGAATAAGAATGGAGGCCGCAATCAAACCTACGATCAAAGAGAGAAACACTAAATACCTTTTCATTATTACCTCCTATTTCAACAGAGTATCGAATAAGACGGCCAGAAAGAGAACGATGCTGACCATTCCGTTCATCGTAAAAAAAGAAAAGTTGATTCTGGAGAGATCCCTGTCCGAGAGAACCGTATGTTCCATAAAGAGAAAGATGAAGACAAGGACAACTCCTCCGAAGTAGATTGCGCCCATCCCTCCTGAAATCCCTGTCTGGATGAAGAAGAAGAGGGCAACGACATGGAAGAGAATGGCTATTCGAAGCGCCTTCTTAATTCCGAAAAACCGGGGGATTGAGAAGAGACGGGCCTTTTGATCGAATTCATAATCGAGACACGAATAGAGGATGTCAAACCCACCCACCCAGAACATCGTCCCCAATCCGAGGAGGATGGGCAGCATCTCAATGGTCCCTTTGATGGCAATATGGGCGCCGATGGGCGCGAAACTGAGAGAGAAACCCAGAACGAGATGGGAAAATGCGGTGAACCGTTTGGTATAGGAGTAAAAGAGAATCCAGGCCAGCCCCGGAAATGAAAGGGCAAACGTCAAAGGGTTAAGCATCCATGCGGAGAAGATAAAAATCACTGAAGAGGCCATGATAAAACCGATGAAGAAACTTCTTGAAATCACTCTCTTTGGAAGAGCGCGATCTTGTGTCCTCGGATTCTCGGCATCAAAGGGTTTATCCACTAACCGATTGAAGGCCATGGCGCTGTTTCTCGCTCCGATCATGGCGAGAAGGATCCAGAATGATTGTCCGAGGGTCGGCAGCCCCTTTGCTCCGAGCACCGCTCCGGAAAAAGCAAACGGAAGGGCGAAGAGCGTATGCTCGAATTTGATCGCCTCGAGGACGATGCCAATGCGTTTAAACACCCCCTTCATTGCCTCACTCCAGCCCAAGCCCAAGCGACTTCCATAGGTCATCAACCCTTTTTTTGATTACCTGGTCCATCTCAATCCTTTTCGGCCATGGGCGATGAAACCCCTCCTCCGGCCATTTCTTCGTCGCATCGATCCCCATCTTGCTCCCATAGTGGGGAAGCCTGGAAGCATGATCGAGCGCGTCGACCGGGCCTTCGGAGAAGAAGACATCCCTTTGGGGATCGATATTCGCCCCAAGGACCCAGAGACATTGCGAAAGATTCTGAACATCGACATCTCCATCGAAGACAACGATCATCTTTGAAAACATCATCTGCCCCATCCCCCAGAGACCATAACCGATCTTTCTCGCATGGCCCGGGTATCGTTTATCGATGGACACGAAAACAAGATTGTGAAAAACCCCTTCCACAGGCATGTGGATGTCGATGATCTCGGGAACCTGCATCCTGATGAGGGGCAGAAAGATTCTCTCCGTCGCCCCTCCAAGATACAAGTCCTCCATGGGCGGAATTCCCACAACGGTCGCCGGATAGATGGCATCCTTTCGATGGGTGAGCGCCGTCACATGCATCACAGGATAGAGATCGGGAAGAGAGTAGAAACCCGTATGGTCGCCGAAAGGCCCTTCCATCCTCTTTTCTCCCGGTTCGATATAGCCTTCGATGACAAATTGAGAACATCCCGGAACTTCAAGCGGGAGAGTGGCGCATTTAACCATCTCAACAGGCTCTCCCCTTAAAAAACCGGCGAAGAGGAACTCATCCATGCCTTCCGGTAGAGGGGCTGTGGCTGAATAGAGGGCAGCCGGATCAGGGCCTAATGCCACTGCGACTTCAAGCCTCCCCCCTCTTCTTTCCGCTATTCGCAGGTGCTGGGCTCCGCCCTTCTGGGGATGCCAGTGGACTCCAAGGGTTTTTGAATCGAAGATCTGCAATCGGTACATGCCGACATTTCGTTTACCTGTTTCAGGATCTTTCGTGATCACCACGGGAAAGGTGATGAACCTCCCTCCATCCTCAGGCCAGCATTGAAGGGTGGGGAGCAGTGTTATATCAGGCTCCTTCAGAACAACTTCCTGACAGGGCGCTTTTTCAACCTTCCTGGGAAAGAATTTAGACAACTGATGGAGCCTGGGCAGCGCTTTGATGCTCTTCCAGAGCGTGTCAGGAGGCTCCATCTCCAGAAAATTTTTCAGCTCTCTTCCCACCTCATCAGGCGATCTTCCTCCAAGGCAGAGACGCATCCTCTTCTCAGAGCCGAAAAGATTCGTGACCACCGGAAAACAATGTCCTTCAACCTTTTCAAAGAGGAGGGCAGGCCCCCCTTTCTTGCTCACCCTGTCAGTGATTTCGGAAATCTCAAGAACCGGACTGAGCGGAACGGATATTCTCTTCAACTCCCCTTCCCTTTCCAGTAATTCTATGAATTGATTGAGGTCCCTGATTACCATAACATCTCCCTTGATTATGACCACATGGTCATTTGAGGATGAAAAAAATTATCTGCCGATTCCCTTACTGATCAATTTCACAATCTCATCGACATGGCGCTCTATCTCAGAACGTTTCATTCGATGGAGGTTCAGTCCTGAATCGAGATAGGGGGTCGCATAAGCCTGTAAGAAACGGTCCATGACCGCATCCAGAAGGAAGACCATCGTCTCCAGATTCATGTCCTTCCGGATTTCGCCTTTCTCCCTTCCTTCGAGAAGAAGGGAGGTCAGGTATTCCGAAGAGAAGAGGCGAATCCTCTGCAGGAGTTCCTGTCGGAAAGGCGCCTCCCGCTCAAACATCATCTTCAAATAACCGCGGTAGATGAATGGATGGCGTTCAATAAAGTCCACGCCTGCGAGAAGCGATCTCCTGATCCTTTCAAAGGTCGGTTCCTCCTTTGTCTCGTGCTTCACCTGTTTTAATGTTTTTCGGATGAGTTCCACTGCATAATCGAAGATGAAGAGAAAGAGGCTCTTCTTGTCGGTAAAATACTGGTAGATGGAGCCTTTGGCAATGCCAAGTTTCGAGACGATCAGGTTGATGCTGGCCCCTTCATAGCCCTTCTCAGAGAACTCCTCAAGGGCTGTCTCCAGAACCCGCTTCTGCTTCTCTTCGGGAAGATTAAAAAAGGTCTTCTTTGCTTCCATCTCAACCCATTATGACCGTATGGTCATATTAAAATGAAAGAATTTAAAAAGCAAGGAGAAGGGATTACGGGGAGAGGATGTAGCGCAAGGCTTTAGCCTTGCGTCATTTTTCCACCCTCAGAAAGAGGTAGAGAATCACTCCGCCCACAATCATAAAAGAGGAGAGGACCTGGCCCAGAGTGAAGGAGCCCGCGATGAATCCAATATGGGCATCCGGTTCTCTAAAAAATTCGACAAAGAATCTGAAGCACCCGTAGAAAAAGAGGAAAGCCGCTAAAAGCCCTCCAGTGGGAAGCCTCTTGTCCTTAAGAAGCCAGAGAATGGCGAAGAGAACCCCTCCCTCCAATGCGCTCTCATAGAGCTGGGAAGGATGCCTTGGCAGGGGGCCTCCTCTCGGGAAAATCATCCCCCAGGGAACCTGCGTCACCCGGCCATAAAGTTCTCCGTTGATAAAATTTCCGATCCTTCCCAATCCCAATCCAATGGGCGCGGTGACAATGATGAGGTCTGCAATCTTCCAGAAGGATTTCTTGTTCTTCCACGAAAAGGAGACCCCCACGATCAGCACACCGATCAACCCTCCGTGAAAGGACATCCCCCCACGCCAGATGGCAAAAATTTCAAGGGGATCAGCCAGATACATTTTGAGGTCGTAAAAAAGGACGTACCCTAAACGGGCGCCCACCATCAGTCCGATAATGAGGTAGAAGTAGAGGTTTTCCACCTCCACCCTTGAAACCCCGAAATCTTTTCTCTTCATCTGGTAACGGACGAGGAGGTAGGAACCAATAAACCCCAAGACATACATCATCCCATACCAGCTCACCCGGATCAGCCCCAGATCGATCATGATCGGATTAAAGTCCACTTTCATGTCATCTCACCTGACATCATCTTATTCAATAACAGATAAAGATTCAATCTATTTTGAGAAATAGTTGACCTTTAATCCTTATCTCTATATAATTTGAAATATGGAAGAACCCTCCAGAAAACAGCAGATCCTTCAGGACCTGAAAAGATTAGTCCTCTCGAAAGCCTCCATCGTCTATATCCTCTCGGATGAAGAGGACCGTGTGGAAACCCTTCTCAAAGATCTCTCCGCCACCTTTCAACCAAAACCCAAACTCTTCATCTGGAACCCCTTTTATGGTCTGACCGGGGAGGAGGAGACCATAGAAAATTCCAAGGCTCCTTTGGATGCCCTGGATAGAGTGATCCAGCGAACGGAACAGGCTTTCTATCTCTTCGAGGGAATTCACTCCTTGATGGATGGAGATCCTCTTCTGACAAGAAAGATGAAGGATGTCCACCGGGTTCTTCGGAATCGTTATGCCACCCTCTTCATCGTCTCGCCTGTTCTCGTTGTTCCGGAGGAACTCCGTCGTGATATGATCATCTACGAACTTCCCATGCCGGACGCCTCTGAAGTGGAGCGTATTTTAAACAGCGTGATCAGCGGGCCCCCCCATGCCGCTAAACTGACAGAATCCCTGACACCCGACCTGAAAGAACATATGATCAAGGCCGCCCTTGGCCTCTCCCTTGACCAGGTGGCCCGCGCCTTCCGGAGCGCTCTGATCGGGAGGACAACCCTCGATGGTTCTGTCATCGATGGGGTCATCGAAGAGAAGGGTCAACTGGTCAGAAAGTCGGGAATCCTGACATTGATCACCGACAGGCCTACCCTCAATGAGATCGGCGGCCTCGAAAACCTTAAAGAATGGTTGAGGAAAAGAAGCGGTGTTTTAAGCAAAGAAGGAAAAACCTTTGGCCTTCAACTTCCGAAAGGGGTTTTGATCACCGGTGTCTCGGGATGCGGCAAAAGCCTCTGTGCGAAGGTTTTTGCCTCTTTCTGGCAAGTCCCTTTGCTTCACCTCGATATGGCGCGGCTTTACGACGGAACCATGGGAGAACCTGAAAAGGCCCTTCAGATCGCGCTGCAAACCGCAGAGAGCGTCGCCCCCTCTGTGCTCTGGATCGATGAGATCGAGGCGGGAATCAGTGTTCAAAGCCAAAAGGCCGGAGGCGGCGCGCAATCGAGGGTCTTTGCCTCTTTCCTCACCTGGATGCAGGAAAAAAAGAATTTCGTCTTCATCGCCGCCACAGCCAATGTCATTGAACTCCTTCCTCCCGAGGTCTTAAGAAAGGGCCGCTTCGACCAGATCTTCTTCGTTACCCTTCCCAATGCCCAGGAGAGAAAGTCCATCCTGTCCATTCATCTGAAAAGGAATGGCGCAGACCTCTCAAACATTAACTTAAATATGCTGATCAAGGTGACGGAGGGGTTTAACGGCGCTGAGATTGAGCAGGCGGTCTATGGGGCCATGGTCGATGCCTTCAATGATGGCCGGCCGCTGACCGAGCATGACATTATCATCGCCGTCGGAAATATCATCCCCCTTTCGACAACGATGAAAGAGGAGATTGGCCGGATGGAACGCTGGGCTTATAACCGAGCCGTTCTCGCCTCCAAATAGGGACGGAATATCAAAACAAGGCAAATAGGTTAAGGCTATGAAGCCGGTTTAGTGGAAGGTCAATGGGTTAGGGCTGGTGATTAAAACCCTTGCCTTCAACTAAAGACCAAACCGGCATCCATACCCTGACCTTAGCCTAATTTTTTTTATTAATAATCTTCTTCGTCGTCCTCCTCCTCTCCGTAGTCTTCTTTGTCCTCGTCTTCCTCTTCATACTCGTCGTCCTCTTCTTTCTCTTCATCTTTCCTTTTGGACTTGGTCTTCAGGTCGATCTTATCCAGACTCTCATCTCCCAGATCATCGATTACCTCGTTAAAAAAGAGCGCCAGAGAGACCAGGTATTCCTCGGGTATTTCTCTTAACCAATCCATGACCTTCTCCGCCATCTCCAACTTCTCGCTTCCATTGCAGCCCTCGATCAGGTCAATGGCCTTGCGGTAATGCTTATTGAATGCGCGGATCATAAAAAGAATTCCCTCCTATTCAAAAATGAATGAACCTGCGGATGCCATTCTGCAAAACATTATACTTCCATTTCTTATTGTCAACAACAATAAATTAGAGTTGTAAGTAACCCGTCACTTATCCGGGGGACATTGGGTAAGGGAGGCTTTAGCCTCACTTTTTTTGCGGGGGGAAACCCTTTCAATCGAACCGGGTGACCTTGGCCCCGATAAAAGGCATCTTTAAAACATACTCTTTCAATAAGATCTTCTTGACCTCTCCGCCCTTTCCTTTTGTCCCGCCTGCATGGATGAGATAGACTTCCTGCGCTATCTTGATGATCCCGATATGTCCGACAATCTCCTCCGCTTTTCTCTCCTCAGGCTTTTTAACGAAAAACAGGATGTCCCCGGTTTTTAATTTTCTTAGACCCTTGAGGAGATGTTCGGATGGGAGAACCTCTACAAAATCCCTTCCCCTCGACCCCTTGATTCTCATCGTCTTTCCAGCTTCTGATGTGATCTCCTTCCCCCACCTTCCACTGAAAATCATATCCTCGCCATATTCAAAACGGTCATGGTAATTGACCACCCTACCCTCTTTGAGAATGCCTTTCGTTTGGAAGCGTCTACCCAGGGAAACTTGAATGGCCTCTTCCGGAGTATTGCTTAAGGCAAGCTCCACGGCCCTGAAGGTCAGATACATGCAATCCACTCTTTCATCCGCCACAATCGTTGCCCTCGTGACATATTCGCCCATCGGGTCCGGATCGTAGGGAGTCCCAACAAACCTCTCCGCCCAGAAAGCGATCCTCTCCCCCACCGGTTGAGCCTTCAGGAGAGACTGAATTTTTTGGATCTCCTCATCCGTCAGGGCAAAACAGACTGACGGGGAAAGATGAAAAATAAGAAGAATGAGAAATGTGAGGCAGAGAACTGTTTTCGTCTTCATTTAAAACGAGTCTAATCCTTTATCTCCAAACTTGCAAGAGATCTTGGGGGGGCAACGGTTCGGAATAATCCTTTCGTAATGCGTCACTCTTCCGTGGAAAATTACCGTTCTTCGGGCATGCCTGCCTGCCGGTAGGCAGGCATGTTGGAGAAAATCTTATACCTGCCTGCGCGTAGTCCCGCCCGGCGGGACGAAGGCAGGGCGGAAACATCAGCTTGTCCATAAACTAAAAGGATGATTCTGCATGACAAGGACTGTTCTACAATGGGCAATGTTGCCCTTGCCTAAAAAATATAAACCATCCGCCCGTGGTCGGGTCTTATCGACTTGATAAGATTTTCGGAGA
>JAGXSW010000178.1 GCA_018333715.1 Syntrophaceae bacterium
TTCTCTTCCCACTGGGCCTGAAGATAACCGGCGGTCTCTCTTCGGACAAAGAACCAGAGAAAGTCGAGGGGCCCGCTAACCAATTTCCAGGAAATCTCCTCCGTGGGCCTCCCCTTCATCATCAACCCTTTCAATCGATTGAGCGAAGTGGCGCAGGCCATCAGAGGCGATTTGCTGGTGGCCGGATCCTCGCCATAGACCTGGGTGGCCATCTGAAATGCCTGGGGTCTGGAGCCCGTGGTCTGGGCAATGGCGGCCAGGCCATTGGTATATTCGAGATAGGCTTTTGCAGCCTGGGATTGAACTTCTGCCTGTCCCACTTCCTTTCCAAGGGTCTTCTCGAGTTGAGCGATCCATTTTCTTGCCTCTTCTGCAGCCTTATCGAGCAACCCCCCTTCTTTCTGAGTCTTACTGAGGACTTTCACCACCTGGAAATGATAGACCTGCTGGAGCCAGAAGGGGAGCTTTTCCGCCTGGAGGAGGGGTTCAAGCTCTGTGGCGATTCTGTTTAAGAAGGCGAAATAGGGGCCCTGGTCCGTTGCCATTTTTGAAGCCACCGGCTGCCATTCTTTGATTCCCTTTAAGCGCTCGGCTCCTCTTGGAAAGAAGGCCACAAAATTCTGCCAGCCATCGAAACAGACACCGGGATACCATTTTTCAAAGTCGGTCTTCTGATTGGCCAGGAGAACCGGATCAGGCAGAGCTGACTCGATCTCCTTGACGAAGGAGTCGATCGCCTCTTTTCCCTTCCGGGTGAAAGAAGGCGCAACAGACTTCTCATCAGTTAAAGAGAGGCTCCCTCCCCAGAAATCCTTAAGCGCGATGGATGGGATCGTTCCCTGTCTATCCAGCCAGAGGGTGAGCCAGCGAAGGTTCGTTCTCTTCGTTGACAGGAGATCCTTTAACCAGGCCTGAAGAATGGCGATCTCCTTATTGATCTCGCCGGCATCCGTCCGCCAGACCAGGTAGTAGAGATAGAGCTGACCGAACTTCATCTTCATCTCGGAGATCGTCTTCAGATCTGCTGTGACCGGCATGGGTTCATAGGAAGGCTGAGGTTTTGCCCGAAGGATCGGAAAGGGTTGTCCTTCGAGGCGGGCATTGAGGAGATTGATCCGTCTGACCAGATGGGTCACATACTGGGCGATCGTCTCATCCGGCGTGGTGATCGTCAGGGTGGCCAGCGTTCCTGCCATCTGCTTATCGAAAGAGGCCAGAAAAACGGTCTGGAACTGCTTGCAATACTTGGCCTTGAGCCCCATCTCCACCTTCTTGCTTTCCGTCAATCCGAATCTTGGAATCCACCAGCCCCGGTTCTGGTCCTCCACTTTGAGGATCGACTGACAGAACCGGTCCATGGTGACGAGATCCGCAAGGATCTCGCCCTTTAATACCGGAGGCTTGGCGAATTCATCGCGGGCATCCTTGATCACCTTCAAATTCTTGACAAAGGAGAAACTGAGCAGTCCGCAGAGGGCGACGACCAGAACGATCCAGGCGGTCAGCCCCAGATTTCTTGTCAGCAGCCGCCACTGGAGGGCCCGCTTGGTGGGAGCGAAGAGGCCCCTGTCTTTGGGGAAGACCCTGGCGAACAGATCGTGGAGAAAGAGACCTTTATTCGTGCCGGGCAAAACCTCCTTCTCTCCGATCAACCCCAGGGCATTTAAGAAATGGGAATAGGGACTTCCTTCCTGACGGCCGCTCGTGAAGAAGAGTCCTCTCAGGATGGGCGTCTCCTGATAGGGGTTCTCTTTAAACGCTCCATTCATAAAGGACTTGAGGCCTCTCTTCAGATTTTCAAACTCTTCGGGAAAGAGTAGAAGCCCTGGCTCCACCCCTTTTGCTCCGGGTTGATGGATCAGGAGGATCCGGAGATTTCTCAACCGTTCGCCAATGGCTTGAAAGGCCTGTTCCTGAAAGGCGGCCACATCGGTTTTTAGGTCCTGGTTGACAAATCCCATGGGTTGATCAAGGCTCTTCTCCGGAAGATGGTCGCAGAACTGGGTCATGCCCTGGATGAGATCACATTTGGTCACCAGGACATAGACGGGAAATTTGGATCCGAGGACCCGCATCAATTCATCGATTCTGCGACGAATATTTTTACCATCCTCTTCGAGGACTTCGGATTGGCCTTCGAGTAATTTATCGGCGGCGATGGAGATGATGAGGCCATGAATAGGCTCTTTCCTCCGGTATCGGATGAGCAGGGCCAGAAACTTTTGCCATTCCTCCTTGTCCCGGCCTTCGTCAATGGGAATGGCATACCTTCCGGCCGTGTCGAGAATGATGGCCTGCTCGAAGAACCACCAATCGCAATTCTTTGTTCCTGAAAGGCCCGAAGTCCGGCTCATCTCCGCAAAGGGAGAGGAGAGACGGGCGCTGGTGATGGCCGTGGTCTTGCCTGACCCGCTCTCCCCGATGACCATATACCAGGGAAGCACATAGAGGGGATTCCCGTATTTTCTCAGGTGGGAACCCCTCAGGGCATCGACCGCCTCCTTCCAGCGATTCTGAAGCTCCTTGAGATCATCCTTCTCTTTTCCAGAGACGGCCTTGAGATTGGACTCGTCCTGTTCAATCACCTGTTGAACGAATCTTTCCTCTTTGCGCCTGAGCCAGATCTTGCGCAGGAAGAGAAAACCGATTCCCAATCCGATGAGGACCAGAAGGAGAAAGAATCCCATCCACCAGGGCCAGTCGAGGAGGAGGACCAGGCCGAAGACCAGGATAATGGCAAGAAAGAGGGCAACCGTGATGAGTCCATATTTCAGATATTTAAAGAAGAAAGTCTTCATTTAGGGCACCGCCTTCAAAAAATTTTCGCCCACTCCGCTGAGGGAAAATTGGTAAATGAGGAAGAGGAGGCCGAAGAGGATGACAGGTCCGGCCAGACAGGCGATTGTAAAGGGTGAGAGGCGAAACTTCTGTCTCTGGACGCCGAGCTCCATGGCTTCAACCGGATACGCCTCCGGAAAGAGCTCTGCTCTCTCGAGGGAAGGAAGCCCGACCGAACTTCCGAGGAGAAGTTTGAGGTTGGATGTCTTCACCTGTTCGAGCAGATACTCGTCGCCGGGATGATGAAAACGGCCTTTAAATCCCAGGGCCAGGCAGAGATAGTAGACCTCACGGACCTCTCTCTGGTGGAGGCCCAGTCCATTTAGTCGCTCAAAGGCCTCTTCGCCTGCGTCGAGGGTATGGTAATAGAGACGTTGAAGTTGTTCCCTCTGCCATTGAGCTTTCTGATTCCACGCAGAGCTGAGGATGGTCTCATCGACCCAGGCACAGATCATAAACCGGCCCAGGTCATAATCCTCCTGTGAAAAGAGGCCCCTCTTGACCACATTTTCGCTCTGAGTGAGGAGGCGCAGGATATCGGCCTTCGCCTGCTCATAGGGAGGCTGTTTGGCTTCAACTGTTTTAACGAAATAGACCACATAGGCCACCAGTTCCATAAAAGAATCAGTCAGATGCATGGTAGACTCCAGTTTAGAATTTAGAGTTATGAGTTAAGAGTTTAGAGTTAAGAATAATTCCTCATTCATAACTCATCACTCTTAACTCAGAATTATCTTCCTACTACCATCAGCTCCGCTTCAAGGTCTTCCGGAGCATTGTCCCAGTAAAGGGCGATGTTATTGTTCTTCTGCACGAGGGCCCACTGGTCGCTGTGATAGTTCACCGAAAAATAGACGGAATGCGCCCTGCGGGGAAGTTCCTGGGGCGGCACAGGGAGGTGCTCCAGTCCGATGCCTGGAAGGGCGCGGGCGATCAGAATGGGGAGATGCTCCCGGGCGCTCAATTTCGCCATGGCCTCGATCGACTTCAGAACCAATTTGGGATCCTCTTCCGTCTTGAGGACGAGATAGAAGCGGTTGCGACCTTCGAAGATGGCAGGCTTCAGGGGAGCGGCGTAATAGGTGCCGTCGTAGACCAGACGGATGACATACTCGGGCCCTGCGGTGATCTCATCGAGAAGCAGGATCACCGCCTCCTGTGCCGCAGAGAAACATTCCCATAAATTCCGGTGATCGTAATTGGGAAGGGTGCGGGTTCCATCTTCCAATTCGCCCATCACATTGATCCGCTCCGAAAAGGAGGAGAGCTCTCCGATCAATTGTCTCAACATGCCATAGACCGCCCAGGGATGGACCTGCTGGACCTCGGTCACATGGAAGAAGGGGGGAACATACCGGTTGAGAGACCGTAAGGCCAGAAGGTAGACCATATCTCTGGAGCCGAATTCAGCCGTCTGAATTCCCCGCTGGCTCTTATACTCTTCGAGCTGGTGAGCGCGCGCGGCGAGTTGATCTCTGATCTCCTTGATGAGATGGAAGAGGGGCTCTGAACTGGAGATCGTCAGACAGGGAGGAACAAAACGTTGAGAGAGCCTGATCTCTTCGCCCATTCTTTCGAGTTGAGCCATTGGAATCAGGACATAATCTCCTAATTGCTCTCTCTCGGTCTCCCAGAAGATTTTAAGAAGGTGGTGGAGCTTTTTAACCCGTCCCAGAGGGCCGCCGGAGTGGAGGTCCTTTACCTCTTCAGGATCGGGCGTGGTAACAAACCGGGTGGTCACTCCTGAAAGGTCCTCCAGTTTATCAACAACGGTCACATTTTCGCCTGCCGGGTTCCATTTTTTAAGACCGATGAGAACGGTGAACGGTTTTCCTCCTTCGACCCAGGCCTCCTCAAATGGCCTGGCTTCAATGATGCCGTTTTCTGGAAAGACGGCGAAGGTCCCATCCGGAAAGAGAAAGGTGCCTTTCAGGAGGTTGAAAGACCTCATCCCCAAGCCGGCCTTCTGGATTTCGAGTTCACCCGTTCCCCAGAAGTGGGGCTCCATGAAATGATGAAACGGAGTTAGCAGGGATTGGAAAGAGAGATCCAGAAGTTGAAAGTGCTGGGGTTGAAGGAAGAGTCCCTGATGCCAGAAGAGCGGTCTTTGGATGTCCATTCTTTTTATTTCCCCTTTACTTCCTGAATTTGTTGCGGGGTTAATAAGAGATCGATATTGAGGACCCCGGGTTTCTGATAGAGGGTGTTTCCCTTCTTCTCATCCACGACCGGAATCGAGAAGAGCTTGACCACATTCTCCTTCTGAATTTTGAAATACCCGGCAACGACCGCCACATATCTTGCGCCTGCGGCCCGATCCAGGGTCTCCTTATATTCCCGATTCGGGTGGATGATGAATCTCTTCGCATGGGTCACGCTGGGATGGAACTTGGTGCATTCGAAGAGTTTTTCGAGCCCTCCCTTTTCGTCCACGAGTTGGTTGAGTTCATTGGGATCAGTTAAGAGGTAGGCGCATAAGACAAGCGTGTGAGCTCTGCCCTGAAAGAGGTTGAGCTGGGGATCGCTTTTCAGGTTGAGGCGAACGGCATTGGGTTCATACTCCCATCTCGGGGGCACGACCACGGTCGCACAGGATGAGAGGAAGAGTGCGGATAGAAGAAGGCACGACAATATTTTATAGTTTTTCATCGTTTTACCTCCGGTCGGCATGATAGAGCTTTTGACAGGCTTTTTCAAATTCCCTTAACAGTTCTTCCTTAAAACGGCCCGATTCAAACCATTTCCTGAACGTTTGAAATCTCTCCTTATACATTTCGAAAAGTTCGGCCTTGCGAAAGGGGCCTATTTTTAATCTTCCCATGGGTTCCGATTCAAAACGTCCGGGGCCGAGCTCTTTCAGGATTTCGCCGAATTTGGCCTGGGCGGCCTCCTGAAAAGCCTTATGGGAGATTAAGAAGGCCTCCTGTATCCGGGCGAGGTAATTCTGGAGGGAGTCCGTTTGGGTCTCGCCCTCGAGATGGGAGCCGATGATGTGCCGGATTGTTTCGAGTTCCGGCTTTTTCCCCAAGAGAGTGGTGTCGATGACCCGGATCGTCTCATTCAAAGTATCAAAAATGGTGTTTAAAGAGAGGGCTAACTTTTCGAGGAGTTCAGTGGATGAAATATCCGGCGCGGATACTTTTTCCCCTAAGAGGAGAGAGAAGAGGCGGGAAAACTCTTTCGATTCAAGAAAAACGTCCTGCGCCATTGGAGCGGGTACGCATTCAAATTGGTGTGCCAGCGCTTCGAGGAGGGTGAATCGTTCGTCAGGGGAATGCTCTTTCAGGGTTTCTTTGAGATAGGCTTCCATCACTCTCTCCGCCCTGACGGGGTCGGATTGATAGATCGTTCGGATCTCATCGGTTAAGCGCTCGATGGAAACAGGACTATTCATTCACCTTTTCCCGAACCTTCCCCGCTTTAAGGATGACGGTTTCCTCTAGAAACTCATCCTTACCGGAGGGTTTTTCAGGTTTTTGAATGGAATCCGCCCCCTTTGTTTTCACCACTGGCGAAGAGGTGGAGATCCCGGATCTATTCTCTTTCGGGGAGATAATCACTGTTTCGAGGACAGCTTCTTCCATAACTTTAATCGGTTTGGAGGGCGAAGGGATCTCTTTCTTTTCAACGCTTTGGGAAGAGAGAATGACCGTCTTTTCTAAATCCTCCTCAACGGCCCCGCTTTCCATGCGCCATTTTTCGAGAATCTTCACAAGAATCCTATGGATGGCTTCATTCTCTTTCTCTTCCCCTGAAAGGCTCCCCTCACGGCTATCCATAGGATTCCAATCTCAAACGGGTTCAGCGCATATCCATCTGTTTAAACCATCTAACTCTTTATTTTGCTTTCGATAACATTTGAGGAACGGGATTTCATAAAACTTACTATACTTAAGAGAAATACCAAAGTCAAGACGAAAGGTTTATTGAAAAGTATCAATAAGTTGTTTGCCCTTCGGGGCTTTCCCTTGACTTTTCACCGGTGGACTGAATAGAATGCTTTATACGAAGATGAATAAAAAGAAACTGGAGCTTCTTTTAAAGAATGTGAAATCAGGCAAGGCTTCGATTGATGAGGCTATGGCCCGGTTGAAGTCGCTTCCCTTCGAAGACCTGGGCCATTCGAGGGTGGACCACCACCGAAGCCTTCGAAAGGGTTTTCCGGAGGTGATCTGGGGGGAGGGAAAGACAACCGAACAGATTCTCTCGATCATGAAGGGGTTAAAGGAGAAAGGCCAGAACATCCTCCTCACACGCCTCGAAGAGAAGAAAGCAAAAACGATCAAAAGGGTTTTTTTAAAGAGTCGTTACTACCCTCTTTCAAAAGTCCTCATCTTTCATACCCATCCGGTCAAATTAGAAGGCAAAGGGACGATCCTGGTGATCACCGCCGGCACCACGGACATCCCGGTGGCCGAGGAGGCGGCTGTCACTGCGGAGATCATGGGCAATCGCGTGGAGACGCTTTATGATGTCGGTGTGGCAGGGATCCATCGGTTGCTTTCGCAGAAGGAAAGGCTGGATGAAGCCCGGGTCCTCATTGTGGTGGCGGGGATGGAAGGGGCGCTCCCCAGCGTGGTGGGAGGGTTGGTCGATAAGCCGGTGATCGCTGTTCCCACAAGCGTCGGATATGGAGCAAGTTTTGGTGGAATTGCCGCCCTTCTGGCCATGCTCAACTCCTGCGCATCAGGAGTATCGGTGGTCAACATCAATAACGGATTCGGAGCAGGCTATATGGCCAGCCTGATCAACCGGTTGTAAATATACTTAATGTGCCCCCCCCTTTTTAGAGACACCCGTAAGGTATTATAAGAAATGTCGGTTTCAAGATTAAAGTGGAGCTCAATAGGAAGCGGTTGAGGACATCATATGAATATCTTTGAAAAATTAACTCGTTTTGTTCAAAGGGTATTCAAAACAAGCCTGGAGATATTCCTCGAGGCTTTGAAACTCAGTCCCAACGCTCAGGGATACGTTAGCGGCTCAATCACCGAACTTCTGCTGAAGAAAAAACTTGAAGGAGAATATGGGGTTGAAGTAAAACGAATTAGAGAGAAATGGGAAGGCAAAAAGCACTCCAATCATCATGGAGATTTTTACTTCCGTAGGCCTTGTATAGGCCACTGGTACGTAATGGAATCGAAAGGCGTTAAGTCAAACTCCGAAGATTGGCATAAGCTTTACAATTACAACAACTTGAAAGGTTTTTTGATTACGCATGCAAAGAAAATTGCATGGATAAATCCTGACGAAGATATTGAGCCACGAATTTCGGAGTGGATAAACACCAATCTCCCAAAGTTTCAACATGAATACGCCCAAAATCTTTACAAGTACGACGAAATAAAAGATTATTTAAAAAGTCCGCCCAAACGAGAGACAACTAAATCGAATATGATGGTGACCCTGAAAGACTTCACACGGGATCAAATTAACCAAATGATAGACGAACGTTTAGAGTATGTCATGTCTAAGGTCAAGATTCTTGAAACACACTTTGTCGCGGGCAGATCAGAGTCTAGTGAACGAACACAGGCAACGCACCGAAAAGACGAATTCAATGCCGTTTCAGTTGATATTTTTCTCAGATATCCTGAACACAAATTTTTCTTCGCCAACCCAAAACATCTTGAATCATCGGGTGACGACCCCAACCATCTTCAACAGAACTATATCATGGGGTTTGTTTTTACTGATGATAACGGGAATTCGACATTGAGTGTTACGGAAGAATGGTACGAAGACTTCAATGAGGTCTATGAAACGCTCAATTTAGATGACTGCGTCAAAGAAGAAGATATGCAGATTGATAACAGATATATTATGGTGAATGAGGACGATGAGTGATTCTATCCTAAGGAAAAAACAAACGTACAAGCCATCTTCTACGTATGGCGGAATAATCAGAGAGCAGCAACTTCTCTTTGCCGAAGAGAGTCTGCTTCCTTCAAGTCTGCCACGTCTTCATGAATTACGCCCTGCCGCTAATCTCTCCGCGATATTCGATGAATGTCACAATTATATCTATGCTAACGAAGGCTTGCTTAAAGACAAAATATTTTATGAGATGGTGAAATTGCTCGTCACAAAACTCTATGACGAGCAGAATACAGCGAAGCGCGAGTTACAGTTTGGTATTACTTCAAGCGAGTACAAAAACATACTTGCGAATACCTCAAGCGCTTTTGAAGCACGCATTGAAAGACTATTTAACACAGTACGAAATAAGTATCGTTCTCTGTTTTCAGATGACTTTTTGAAACTCAAGCCATTGACATTGGCTTATATCGTTGATCGACTGCAATTCATCAGTCTTACTCAGACACCCGGCGACGTGAAAGGTGAAGCCTTTCAGGCTTTTGTCTATCGGCATCAACGGGGCGATCGTGGTGAATTCTTTACACCCTATCCGATTGTGAGACTCGCCGTTGAAATGATTGCCCCGAAGCCACACGAAAAAGTAATTGACCCTGCTTGTGGAAGTGGCGGATTTCTCATCCAAAGCATTTCTTATGCTGGCCGCAACAATCCCTCTATTGATAAGGCAGCTTATATCCAAGAGCACATTAGTGGCATTGAGTTTAATCCTGATGTCGCCCTCTCTGCGATGATTCGGCTTGCATTCGAAGGTGGAACGGGATCAGAAATCATTTGTGCAAATGCGCTTGTTGAGAACGACCGATTAAATAACGCTTTTGATGTCGTGCTTACCAATCCTCCTTTTGGAAGTAAGGGGAAAATAGAAGACCAAAGAATTCTCAAGTCCTATTTGTTGGCTCGCAGGTGGAGTAAAACCCACAACGGCAAGTGGGAAGTTACAAGAAATGTTTTGGCAGGGCAATCTCCAGAAATTCTATTTATTGAAAAGAGTTTGAAACTGTTACGGCCCGGTGGACGAATCGCGATTGTCCTGCCAGATGGATTGCTACAAAACGTATCGAATAGCCATATCCGATTCTGGATCCGCTCGCAAACCAAAGTATTGGGTGTAGTATCCATTCCGCAAGAAGCCTTCATACCTTACGGCACAGGAATCAAGACATCTCTGCTTTTGCTCCAGAAATTACCAGCAAGAGCAGGCAAGGTATTTATGGCACAAATCCAAAAGATTGGTTATGACGTAAAAGGACAGCCTGTTTATAAACGCGATGACAACGGCAGATTTATCAGAACCTCGTCGGGAATGTATGTTGTTGATGATGATATAGATGAAATTGCAGTCGCGTATAGCCGATTCAAGGATGGCACACTTGAAACAGAAAGCGAATCAATTTATGTCGTATCTGAAAAAATGCTTAATGTGCGACTGGATGTGGAACACTATCACCCAGAGGATCGCAAACTCCTTGAAAAATTGCAAGCAAGTGGCGCCAAGCCTTTAGGTGAGATAGCAGATATTCTCAATGAGACAGACAACTTTCGTTTGGCATCTAATGGTGACATACGATATATTGCCATTTCAGATGTTGATGCACGCACGATGCAGGTTGTATCTCAGCAAATCATCAAGCCGCACGAAGCGCCTTCGAGAGCGACTTATCGCCTGCGAAAGGGTGATATTATCTCCGCTATATCGGGAGCAAGTACAGGGACGCCTCGGCATGCAACCGCCCTGATTACTGAAGATGAAGATGGGGCTATTTGTTCAAATGGTTTTGCGGTATTGCGCAATATTCGTGGCGTAGAACCGCTGTTCCTATTGGCCTATCTGCGCACCGAATATTATTTGCGGCAGGTGAGGCGCCTCATGGCAGGTCACGCTATCCCCGCGATTTCTGTAGAAGATTTAGCAAAGGTGCTAGTGCCTATTCCACCAATAGAGGTCCAGAAGAAAATATCTGATGAGATTGCAATGATTCTAACCATGCGGAAAGAAGCCTTGAAGACAGGAGAAAAAGTGGTTAAAGAGACTGAGTCCCTTATCAGCAAATTAGATTAAAGAATGACCGCCACTTCATATAACACGACATATACGCTTCTGGCTAACGTCCTCGCCCTTAAGAGCATTACCCCCTTCAGGCGCAATGTCGTATATGTTGGAACCATTAACAAGGATGAATGGAGCGATGTGGATCAAATATTTGAATGAGGGGATTTCCTTTTTCCTGCTCGTCGGCATAGGCCTTGTTCTCTATCGGGGACTTAAAAGAAATCAGAGCCACCTTTCAGAGAGGGAAGAGCTGTTGAAACGGTATCTCCACTTTCGGGGAGACATTCAGGTTCGATTGAAGGTTTTCGGGGAGGATGAGCAGACCTATCAGGAGCTTCTGAAAAATCTTTCGGAAAGCTGGAAAAACTTCAAAAAAACCTATGACCAGCACCTTCTTTTATTATCCC
>JAGXSW010000179.1 GCA_018333715.1 Syntrophaceae bacterium
TACAATGGGCAATGTTGCCCTTGCCCAAAAAAATATAAACCATCCGCTTGATAAGATTTTCGGAGACATGACTGCTCGATGGACGGATTTCCCCCCGCTCCAGTGACGCATTACGGCAACAGATTGTTTATTTTTGACTTTGCTAAAAGAATAGAGTCATCCATAAAAAAGTTTGCACGGGCGCTTTAAATTGCCTTATCCTCCTCCCTTTTCGGCGCCGTGAAGTACATGACTATTGCGGATAGCAAGGCAAGGGCCGACCCGAGCCCGAGGGCGGCCGTCCAGCCAAACCACATGGCCACATAGCCGGTCACGCCCGGCGCTACGATGGAGGCAAGCGCGCTCCCCGTATTCATCATCCCGGTGATAAACCCTGCCTTTCGCACGTTCATGTCCATGGGCAGACTCCAGAAGGCCGGGAAGTTCATGCCTGCGAGGGAGATGGTTACGGTGATGAGCCCCACGGCCACCCCGGCATTCCCCGCCTGGGTCACAAACCACAAACATGCAGCCATTGCCGGCGCCCCGGCATAGATCATGGTTCGCCTTGCATTGCCGGTTGAAAAACCCCTCTTCACAAGCGCATCCGATAGCCAACCCCCTCCATTCGTGCTGATCAATGCCGCCAGCCAGGGCAGGGATGCAAAGAACCCCATTTTGATTTCGGTGTAACCGCGCGCCTGGACAAGGTAGGTCGGCAGCCAATTCAGGAACAGCCACCAGGTATAGGTGAAACAAAAATAGGAGGCGGTAAGCCCCCAGACAACTTTCGAGCGAATCGGGGCGTCACCAACGGATACGGTTGCCTCCGCCGCCAGACCTGCTTCAATCTCTCTGAGGTTTTCTCTGCTCATGCCCTTGTGCTCGGAGGGATTTTCAGTGCTATAGAGCAGCCAGGCGCCGGCCCACAGGAAGCCCAAAATGCCATAGAAATAGAACATGGCCTTCCAGCCGAACACGGTCATGATCCATAGGGTCAGCGGCGTAGCAATCAACGGTCCGGCGGCAACGCCCGAAAGGTTCAGCCCCTGAATCCGAGCCCTTGCTTTCCGTGGCACCCACCTTGAGAGAACGCTGGTAGCCCCCGGGAAATTTAGGCCTTCAGCCAGGCCTAACAATCCCCTGACCAGATACATGAGGAGCGGAGTGGAGGCAAACGGAGTCAATAGCGTAAAGAGGGACCACCCCACGCTCCCGACTGCGAGAACTTTCCGTCCGCCGAACCGGTCGCCAAAAAGTCCTGCTGGAATCTGCGTGAGGATGTAACCGACCCCGAACATGGACATGGCCAGTCCAAGGATGCCCATGTCCCAGTGGAAGAATTTCATGATCGTCGGGGCCGCGACGGAGAAGTTGACCCGGTCAAAATAGCAGATCATGGTGTTCGCGAAAACAAAAAGCCCAATGATCCAGTAGGCGGGAACAGACCGTTGTTTCAACTCTGAGGCAACGCGATCTGAGGGTTCCATGGATGTTTTTCTCCCGGGTAAAAGATGATAGGAAGCAGCGGTTCATTGCAGGTTCTTGAATTGTCAATAAATTTTCAAGCGGGCCTCACATCCACGGTATTGTCGTAAAAGGTGCTTCCATGGGCCTGGTCTGTCAATCGCTGTGAGGTCAGGGCATTGACAGAGCGGGGGCCCGGAGAGTGTTCCAGCCACCAGACCCCTTCTGCCACCACAACCCCCTGCGGAACATCGGGGGTAATGCGCAGGAGAAAAGACACCTCGCCTAAGCGGTTGAAAGCGATCACAGGATCACCCTCATTGAGCCCTTTTCCCTCTGCATCAGCGGGGTTCATCTTAAGGAGCATGCCCCTCTCTTTTTTTAGGAGGTCGGCCCGCTCGCGAAAGGAGGAGTTTAAACCATAGAAGCTCGGGGCTGCCATCAAATAGAAAGGCTCATCGCCGCCATAGGGAGGAATGTAGAAAGGAAGGGGATAAGACTGTTTTGGGTTGAGGATTTCAACTTTCCCGGAAGGGGTCCTGAACCTGATTCGTGCATCTGATGGAAGAGGGATTTCGACTGCCTTCCCTGTAGAAAAGGCTTTCAGGTCAATGCCGTTTCTCATCGGAGCGGGAAGGGAAAGCAGATGGTCGATGAGGTCATCGGCAGTTTGCCGGAAAAAGGGTTCATCAAATCCCATTGCCCCGGCAAGAAGGCAGAAGACATCCCAGTTCGGTTTGCTCCCCCCTACAGGAGGGATGACCGGTTTTGCGCGCTGGATGCAGTATGTGCCATAAGAACGATAAAGGTCGCTATGCTCGAGAGAAGATGTGGCAGGAAGCACCATATCCGCATAACGGGCCGTATCCGTGAGAAACCTCTCGTGAACTACGGTGAAAAGGTCATCCTTTGCCAGACCTTTTAAGACCTGATTCTGATCCGGAGCAACTGCTGCAGGGTTGGAGCTATAGACATAAAGGCTTTGAATAGGCGGATTCTGAATCTCATTTAAAGCCCAGCCGATCCGGTTCATGTTGACGATACGGGCCTTCCCCTTCATGAAATCTTCTCGAAAGACCTCACCCATGGCAAAGGCTTCTGCAGTACTGGCGCCGGTAAAACATCCGGCCCCTCTCTTTCCATAAGCTCCCACAAGGGCAGGCAGACAGACAATCGTGCGAACGGTCATCGCGCCATTTCCATACCGGGATAGACCGCTTCCAAGCCGTATAAAAGGAGCTTTTGCTCTGCCATAGGCTCTGGCCATAGATTCGAGAGTCTCGGGAGAGAGTCCTGTCAATTGGCTCACTTTTTCGGGCGGAAAGTCAGGGAGGACCTTCTCCTTCAATTCTTCAAAACCTTGCACGTATTCAGCCAAAAAATCATTGTCGATGAGACTGTGTCGGACCAGAAGATGCATCAAGCCAAGGGCGAGCGAGCCATCGCTTCCCGGCCGGACGATATAGGTTTGGTCCACAACAGAAGAGGTAAGGGTTTTATAGGTATCAATCAGCCAGACCTTGGCTCCTTTTCTTCGAGCTATTTTCACGCCGTGCAGGAAGTGGATGTTGGTTGCGATGGCATTGATCCCCCATAAGATTACGAGATCGCTCTCTGCCACGTCGTCAGGATGAGGGGCAGGCGTGTTTCCCATCACCGCTTGCCAGCCTGCTTCCTTGGCAGGCGAACATATCGTGCGTTCGAGACGGGAGGCTCCCATGCGGTAAAAGAAAGGATGGCCGGCATTCCTCTGAATCAGCCCCATGGTTCCGGCATAGGAGTAGGGCAGGATGGCTTCTGCTCCAAAGTCATTGATGATGGTTTGCCAACGGTCGGCAATCCGGTCAATCGCTTCCTCCCAGGAAATGGGATGAAATTGGGCTGCGCCCTTTTCTCCTGTCCGGAGGAGAGGGCGGGTAAGACGAAGCGGGGTGTGGACTGTCTCCTGGTAGCGATTCATTTTAGGGCAGAGGGTGCCCCTTGTAAATGGATGCTCCGGATCGCCAGTGACCTTGATCGCTTTTCCGTCCGCCACCTCTATCAGAAGGCCGCAGGCATCCGGACAATCATAGGGGCAGACAGACCTTTTAATCTTTCTGGTCAAAAAACCTCCTTCATCCATGCATTTCTAATCCGTGTAATCAGTTCCTAATCGATGTAATCAGAGATTTCTGGACTTTTTCAGAAATCTCTCTATTACAACCGGACGAGGTTTGCGGCATAAGTGAGGCCTGCCCCGAAGCCTACAAAGATGACAAGATCTCCTTTTTTGAGCTCTCCCGTGCGGAGGGATATATCCAGTGCGAGCGGGATGGAAGCGCAGGAGTTATTCCCGTACTGTTCAATCGTCATAATCATTTTATTTTTTGCCTCACCGGCAGGGAGCTCCAGCCGCGATTCGAGTTCCTCGGCAGCGCCCATAATGATCCTTGCATTCGCCTGATGAGGGATGATTCTGGTCACCTGTTCAAACAGGGAGCGGAGGTCCTTTTTCCCAGCCATGCCGGAAGGATCAAGAACACGAAAACAGCTTTCAACCATCGCCCTTTTGGCAAAGGTATAGACCTTTCTCCCTTCCATCCAGATATATCCATTTCCGGCGCCGTCTTTTTTGGAAAGAATGAGTAGATCGCGGGATTTGGCATTTCCTCCGAGATGAGAACGGATGATCCCTTCACTCGTCGATTGTTTCAAGATAACGGCGCCGGCGCCATCCCCGAAGAGAACGCACGTGTTGCGGTCCTGATAGTTTGTGATGGCTGAAAGTTTGTCCGTTCCGATCACCGCCACCGTCCTGTATTGTCCGGCCTTAATGGACATTTCTGCAACCGAAAGAGCGTAGTTGAACCCGGTGCATCCCGCCTGCACGTCAACGAAAGGCATATCTTTACGAAGACCCAGCAGATTTGCAATATAGCCTGAGGCGGAGGGCCATACCGGTTCGGTCGTGTTAGTGCCCACAACCAGAAATTCAATCTCCTCACATCGGATTCCCGAATTTTCGATGGCTCGCTCGAGGGCTATCCTTCCCATGGTCACATTGGTCTCTTGCTCGCCAGCAATCCTTCTCTCACGGATTCCTGTTCTTTCTATGATCCATTTGTCGCTGGTATCCACCATTTCTCTCAGGTGGTGGTTCGTGAGAATCCGCTCAGGGACATAGGATCCCGTGCCAATAATGCCGGCATGATACATAAAAAACCCCTCTCAGAGCGACAAAAGGGAGAAATATTTTCCTCGTCTTAACCGCCCCGAAATAGTCGGTGCCCTTCGGCCTTTTCATTTTTATTAGGCGAAGAATCTCAAGGATATTTCTCACACCCGTCTGGTAAAGATTATTAACACAAATCCATCCCCCTGTAAAATATCTCTCTTCTCTCTTCCGCCTTTGTCGTCCCTTTTGTCATAGACAGACAAAGAGGGATTAGGGGTAATACTGTTCAGTTAAGCTGTTCGTGCTGAGCTTGTCAAAGCATGAATGGCTTAGCGACGCACCCTTCGACCGTTCGACAGGCTCACGACTCAGGGTGAACGGTGGCAGCCTAACTGAACAGCATTGGGGTTAGGGGGAGATTTTATAAATCGAATTTTGAAGGTTTGTCCCCCCACTCCCTTCCTTTTTTCCTGGTCTTAAGGAAATCCAAAAATGCTTAAGAGGAGACATATCCTTCTCAACCCTTTCTGGTTGTCGCTCCATTCTCATGGCGGACCTGCCCGCGTTGAACTCTCCTGGACAACCCGGTACTCTCAAAATAAGGATACCCCCGCCTACCGCAGGCAGGGATGAAAGACATGACGGGGACTTCACCAAACATTCTGGTCGTTTACGATGAGTTCAACATCAAGGGCTTATATTTTAGCATAGAGGAAATGATTTGACACACTCAGAAACTCGCGATAAAATGAGTGCATGGTCTCAATAAATTACATTCCAAGGTCCATTGAAAACTGTGCCTTTGACGAAACTTTAACCGGCAGACATATGGTTTTTATTGCCGGTCCTAGGCAAGTGGGAAAGACCCTTCTTGCTAAAAACTGGCTCAGGCAAAAAGGGTGCACCTCGCTCTATTTCAACTGGGATGAACCCTCGATACGGCGGGCCTATTTAGCAAATAGTCGCTTTTTCGAAT
>JAGXSW010000180.1 GCA_018333715.1 Syntrophaceae bacterium
TGACCTCTTCCAGAGAAAGACGCTCGTTGACGCCCTCCTGGATCGCCTCAAACACCACTGCATCACCATACGTATCAATGGCCCTTCTCTAAGAGTATCCTCTAATGACAAAGGAAAATCTAATACCAAATCTTGATAGGGCACAAAACCGGTAAAAGGAGGAAACATGAAAGATCAAAAGGAAATCCAGATCGCCTTGAAGATTTGGAACCTGACCAACAAGCTCGGTGACCTTCTCTGGGATCGGTATGACAAAGAATTCCTCGAAATCTACCTTAAAGAGGAGGAGGATAAATTCCTTCGCGCCATCCAACACTCGAACCTTCCAGGAGCGCAGGATAAAACGGAGGACTAATCCGGAATCCCTCCCGCCAAGACATCTTCTCAAAGGGAAGAATTCAGGCCTCTATCTTTCCTCTCCTCCCCTTTATTCTCGCCATGACGCCCATGCCTGGCCACTTGCCTCCCCTCTATATCAGGCCCCCCTCCAACTTATCAGTTGCGCATTCTAAGGGTCATCTCCCACGAGCACGAAAGGGTCAGTCTTGGTTAGCGGCGAAGTCTACAATCGGGATAAAACCTTCCGCAAGAGTTATAAAGTCTCCACTTTGTGTCTTAAGGCCCCTTAATTTGAAGATTTCATCGATGCATTTCTTTAACAATATGGCATACCAATCTACATCAAGCCAGTCTTTCTTGGGTGGATATTCCAAATATAGTAAAGTATGAATGTTCTCCCATCTGTTAGAGTTTATATTAGAGAACAACTTGATGGCCATCTCAATCGCTTTTTCTAAAAGCTCTTTGTTTTGCTGAATTTTGTTAGCGTCACCCGTACCAAGATAAATTCCATCCCTTTCTGGGGTTGGCTCAAATTTTCTGCTATTGACCACTGTAGGAAAAGGCAAATCTTGGGTACCGAAAAGTGGAAATACAAGAAATATCTTGGGAATGCCCTGCAAACTCTCTATCTGGTAGACTCTGTCGTCTTGTTTTTTTCCTTTTATGGCGACCTCAATATCGTTATCTTTTACTATCCATAATTCATGTAGTATTCTGGTTGTTTCATTCTTTTCTTCTATTGTTTTATGGATGTAGACTGCATTAGGGTTTTCATTGGTTAATTTAAACGTTACATTACTTTCTGTGCTCATAATTTTTATAGCATCAAATTTATCGCTAAATGCAAGAAGAAACGGACAAATTCTAGTTAGTTCTCTAATCCCCGACTTAACAGTAGGCAACGATGAAACAGTCAATGGATACTCATATTCCGCTGTATAATCACCGAGCCCATCATTAGACGTTATAGATTTTTCGTAGTCTTCTAATGTTTTATTCATATGCTCTTTGATTTCATCGGGTGATGTTCCATTTCTGTCTAACAGAAATATAAATTTTTTATTTTCTGCATTAACTCCTTTAATTTTTATTTTCCTCGATAAAAGATGTGTAGTAAGAAAGCCTGTTCCAAATTTTCCAATATCTGTCTCTTTTTTAGTAGAACCATGACAAATAAGATGAGCTATTTCCTTAGACTCAAATGGACGACCATTATGTCTAAAAATTAGCAGGTCACTATTTTCAATTATTTCAATTTCTATTTTCCGATCTGGTGGTGCAGCGTCTAGCGCATTTTGTAGAAGTTCCCATATCCAACGTTTTTCATAATTTTCACGTTCGTGTTCAATTTTGTCTAAATAGTTAAAAATGCCCTGTGCTGTATTTTCGATAAGTGCATCTTCTACTACTTTTTTAAATGAACTTCCATTCATAATATCACATCCCGTTCCACCATTTCATATAACTCGTTCACATCCTCACCTGGTGCTGATATACTCCCATTTTGGGGGGTGATAGCAGCACTGGGTGCGGATATTCTACATCTGGCAGAATCGCCAGAGACCTTCCACCTGACAAATAATGTCACTCATCACCTCCCTTCGGGAGCTCAAGGGTGTCTAAAGGGCTTATGATCTTTTCCAAGCATTTTACTGCAACGTTTGAGAGAACCTGATTCAAATCTCCCTCACCCTCTTTTCTAATGGGGGGAGATTATTAGACTTAATCGAAAAGGGATACAAGAGGTATATTCTTCCATACAAATTATCATAACCGTAAAATATGTCAATTATTTTTGGCACTCAAAAACAAACACCCCACTTTAATTTCCCTCTACGCGAGACTGTATCGTCGTTATTGTCGTTATTAAGGAAGAGGAGGGGTCCCCATTGCGATTTTAGGATTGCTGGTTTATGGTTATTCTTGGGTGGGATGTTGAGATGAGAGACCGTATTTCAGAATCCGGGGTCATTGAAGATCAAGAACTGGCGGAATATTATAGCCTCATGGCCAAACGGTATATGAGGATTCCCTGTCAGAGGGTGCTCAGCCGGATAAAGGCCAAGGGAATCGAAAAGGGAAAAGCTCTTGATGTCGGGACCGGTCCTGGAATCTTTCCTATTTTTTTATCGAAGGCGCTCCCGAATGTCCAATTTAAAGCAATCGATCTTTCCCCGGTCATGGTTGATATTGCCCGAAAAAATGCGACTGAGGCAGGTATCAGGGATGGGATTGATGTTCAGGTGGGTTCTGCTTATTCGCTTCCCTGCGAGGATCATTCTCTCGATCTCCTCCTCTGCATCAACACGCTTCATCATTTAGACCAGCCCATTATGTTCTTCAATGAGGTGGCCCGAGCCTTGAAAGAAGGAGGGGGCTTTGTTATCGTTGATTTTCATAGAGATTCATCGCCCTTCCTGATCTGGGGCTTTAATGTCCTGTGGAAACTCTTTTTTAAAAGCCATCCCAGGGCAAAGGAAGGATTTCTGGAATCCATCCGATCCTCCTATACTTTGGAAGAATGTCGGGACTTTTTAAAGGAGTCCGTGCTGAAGAATTGGACTCTTTCCACCCGAACCGTGGAGATGTGGATTGAATCCACCCCGGCGCAGAATAACGGATGAAGAAAGAAGTGGAAATCGAAATGGAGGAAATCGATTGTCCCGTCTGTGGAGGGCCGGAACATCTCCTTCTCCATCGGGAAGATTCTTTACAAATGGTAAGGTGTTCTTCATGCCGGTTCATCTATCTTAATCCGAGGCCGACGAGCAGATCCCTCTTACGCTTCTATCAGGACTATCTTCCGGAGGACGAATCTTCGGTCGAGGCCTGGGAGAGGATGATGGAGTCGATCTTCCAAAAGGCGGCCAATCTTATAGGGCGTTACAAAAAGAGAGGCAGGCTGTTAGATGTGGGAGCCGGTTTTGGGTTCTTTCTCTCGGAGATGAGGGGGAGGGGATGGGAGGTCGCGGGTGTGGAGATTTCTCAAAAAGCCATGGATTATACAAAAGATGTCCTGGGTCTTACCCTCCATCTTGGGCCGCTGGAGAAAGTTGGTTTCCCGGAAAGCGATTTCGATGTGGTGAGCGGCTTCTATGTGATTGAACATCTCCCCGATCCCATGGCCTTTCTGAAAGAGTGTTATCGAATCCTTAAACCCGGAGGGCTTCTCCTGTTAAGGTATCCTCATACCACGCCGATCAAGAACCTCCTCCTTTTCTTTGGCATCGAGAACCGGCTCTATGACCTGCCCGCTCATCTCTCTGACTTTTCGCCTGAGATGGCGGAGTCCTGTTTGAGAGGGATAGGGTTTGAAAGATGCGGACACATGATCGGGGGATATACGCTTCCGCCGAGCCCTGGAAAGCGGGTGGCTTCCTCTTTTTTTGGAAACCTTTCTGAGGCGCTCTATTTTCTGAGCGGAGGCAGGATTCTCTTTCCGGGTGTGAGCAAGACGGTTTATGCCTTCAAAGGAGAGTGAAGGCTCGTGTCTCTTTGAAGAAAAGAACCATGAAAATCCCCCCTCGCCCCCCTTTTTCTAAGGGGGGTAATGATCTTCTTCCTTTGTCAAAGGGAAGGGGGAGATTTTCCAATGTTTCTGTCAATTCAATTCTAAGACTGTTAAGAAGTGAGGGTAAGATTAAAGATCAAATGAGAAAGAGGGTTGTCATTACGGGTCTGGGTGTCGTGAGTTCGGTAGGGAACAGCGTCCCTGAATTCTGGAATTCCCTCGTCAAGGGAAAAGATGGGGCAAAGGAGATTACGGCCTTCGATGCTTCTCCCTATCGGACAAGGATGGCGGCTGAGGTCACGGGTTTGGATCGAGAAACACATTTTTTGAAAAAGGAGGCCCGCCGCTTCTCACGGTGTGACCAATTCGGACTGGTCGCCTTCAGGGAGGCGTGGAGGTCTGCTCGACTCGATAAAGACCTCATCGACAAAGAAAGGGCTGGAATCATCCTGGGAGCAGGATCAGGAGGGATCCTCTCGGTTGAAAAGTATTTCAGGGATTTCTATCAGGGAAAGGGAAGGCCTTCCCCTTCTCTCCTCGTCTCTTATTCCCTCGCCACCACCACGGACCTCATCGCCATTGAATCAGGGCTGAAAGGTCCCCGGACGACCATAGCGACGGTCTGCTCTTCAAGCTCTGCTTCCATCGGGGCGGCTTATGAGATGATTCAGATGGGAGTAGCAGATGTGATGGTGACGGGTGGAAGCGACTCCATTTGCGAGGTCTCCTACAGCGGGTTCAGCAGTCTGAAGTTGGTCGATCCCGAAGGTTGCAGGCCCTTTGACAAAAGGAGGCAGGGCCTGGTCATCGGTGAAGGAGCAGGCATTCTCATTCTGGAAGAACTGGAACATGCCCTGAGAAGGGAGGCTTTGATCCACGCTGAGTTTTTAGGATACGGGATCTGCGCCGACGCCTATCATCTCACGGCCCCGGAACCCAATGGGGAAGGCGTGGAAAGGGTGATACGGACGGCTTTATATCATGCCGGTGTTTCTCCGGGAGAGGTGGATACGATCAATGCTCACGGAACAGCAACCCCTTTTAATGACATCGCTGAGACGAGAGGCATCAAAAGGGTGTTCGGAAAGAGAGCAAAGGAGATTCCCATCAGCGGGATCAAGTCGATGGTGGGACACTGTCTCGGCTCAGCAGGGGGGATCGAAGCAGTGGCAACAGTTTTGACGATAAAGAACGGAGTCATTCCTCCCACGATTCACTATGAGGTGCCTGATCCCCATTGCGATCTCAACTATACCCCGAATCATTCGATCAAGAGAGATGTCGGAATCGCCCTCTCAAACTCTTTTGCTTTTGGTGGAAACAATGTCTGTCTGGTGTTTGGGAAATACACCCCTCACCCTACCCTCTCCCCTTAGGGGAGAGGGAAAGGGTGAGGGGTGTCATCGCATTGTCATTACCGGTCTTGGAATGATCTCCCCTATCGGGGTGGGTCGAGAGGAGTTCTGGAAGAACTGCCTTTTGGGAACTTCGGGGATCAAACCGGTCCAAAGGTTTGATGTGAGTTCCTACCGTTCAAAATTGGGCGGACAACTTCCAGAGATCGATTTCAAAACCTTCATTAAACCTGCCAATCTCAGAAGGATGGACCGGATTGGAAAGATCATGGTATCGGCAGTGAGACTGGCTCTCGGTGATTCGGGTCTCGATTTAGGGAAGGAAGATCCCCATCGAATGGGAATCTCCATTGGCACGGGTCTTGGAAGTTCGGATACGGTAGACCAGTTTTTCCGTGCCCTCTTAAAGGAGGGGCCCATTGGGGCACAACCCCTTCTCTTCCAGACCGCTGTACCCAATGCCATTACAAGCCATTGTGCGATTGAGTATGGAATCAAAGGGGTGAACATCACCTTTTCCCATAAAGAAACCTCCACAGAGATGGCCATTGCCTATGCCTATCATCTCCTGAGAGACGGTAGGGCGGATACCATCCTTGCAGGCGGAGGGGATGAGTTGAGCGAACCTCTCCACCATGTCTATTCCATGCTGGGCGCCCTTTCTCCCGGGAGAGGGAAGGGAATGGAAGGAATGAGGCCCTTTGATCGAGAAAGGAATGGAATTGTTCTGGGTGAGGGAAGCGGGATAATTGTTTTAGAAACATTGGATCATGCAGAGAAAAGGGGAGCAAGAATCTATGCGGAGATAGGTGGAGTGGGTCTTTCGGGAAGCACAGATGGGGTCCTTAGATATGACCTGAATGGAGATTCAATTGCCAGGGCGATGTCGATGGCCGTGGAAGAACCTGGTATGGTCGATTATATTTCCGCGGCGGCAAATTCCACTGCGGAACTGGATCGGGCAGAGGCCTCAGCAATCCGAAAGGTTTTTGGAGAGAGGACAAAAGAAATTTCCGTGAGCAGTCTCAAATCGATGATCGGGGAGTTCGATGGTTCAGGAGGGATTAGGGCCTGCGGGTTGGCATTAAGCATTCATCATGGGATGATTCCTCCCACGATTGGAACGGAGCATCTTGACCCACAATGTGATTTGAATGTGGTCCTGGGTTCACCAAGAAAGATGGACATCCGATCAGCGCTGTTGAACGGCTGTTCCAATGGCGGGTCAAATATCTCTTTGTGGTTTAGACGATATAAAGGTCGGTAGAGTCGGTAGAGGGTCAGACCAAGGTAACTATTCGATATTGTGAATAAACGAGCAAATAATGATGCGTTTTTTTGCCTTAGAACCGCATTTTTAAACCTGAAATTATGATGGTCTCGTAAAAAGTCGAAAAATCCTAATAATCGTCATTCCCCGACTTGATCGGGGAATCCGGCCTTTTCAAGTAATTATAAGTTCCCTGGACACCGGTTTTCACCGGTGAGCCCTTTTTACGAGATCATCAATTTATACTTTTAAGGAAATAAACTTGGCGAGAGCTAATCGACACTATCTTCCAGGATATGTGTGGCACATCACCCATCGGTGCCACAAGAGGGAATTCCTGCTGAAGTTTGCCAGAGATCAACGTCGATGGTTACAGTGGCTCTTCGAGGCGAAGAAGCGTCTTGGGGCCTCCATCCTGAATTATGCGGTGACCTCAAACCATATTCACCTTGTCATAAGAGATGTTAAAGGGGAAGAGGTCATACCCCAAACCATGCAGCTGATTGCGGGCAGGACAGGCCAGGAATATAATCAAAGGAAAGGTCGCAAAGGCGCCTTCTGGGAAGATCGTTATCATGCCACCGCCGTGGAGATGGATTCCCATTTAATCCGATGTCTGGTTTATGTTGATTTGAACATGCTTCGTGCGTTAAGCGTTGGCGGATGCGTGAACAGCAGTCGTAGTAAATTGTTTTGCTGCGGCGAAGGGAGTTCCCTTGCAACATTTGAACATGGGGCAAATTTAACCAGAGCTAACCGGTCAAATTTTTTTAATTGACAGGGAGAAAAATGAGCAAACTTTTTGAAACAAGTAGGATCAACGGCATGACATTGTCGAATCGATTTGTTCGATCGGCGACATGGGAGGGGATGGCTGCCGCTGACGGAGCGGTCACCTCGAAACTGATTGAAACGATGACCGCCCTGGCCAGAGGCGGGGTGGGATTGATCATCAGCGGTCACGCTTATATCCGACCGGAGGGTCAAGCCTCCCCCTGGCAGATCGGCATTTACAAAGACGATCTCCTGCAGGGGCTTCGGGAAATGACGAAGGCAGTCCATGAGGGGGGCGGAAAGATCATCATGCAATTGGCACACGCCGGAAACTTCGCGCCCAAACAGTTAATCGGACAACCTCCCCTTGTTGTATCGGATTTTGAAGGACTGGCTTCATCACCCCGGCAGGAAATCACCACACAGGGTATCCGGAAAATTGTCAGCGCTTTCGCCGATGGGGCTCGAAGGGCCAAATCAGCCGGTTTTGATGGGGTCCAGATTCACTCCGCCCATGGCTACCTCCTCAGCCAGTTCCTTTCCCCTGCATTTAATAGACGGAAGGATGAATACGGAGGAGATGTTCGCAATCGGGCGCGGATTCATCTCGAAGTATGTGGAGCCATCAGACAGGTGGTAGGCCAGGACTATCCGGTCTTGATCAAATTGAACTGCAGGGATTTCGTAGAGAACGGTATGAGCCTGGAGGACTCCCTTCAAGTTGCCAAGTGGCTGGCCGATGCCGGCATGGATGCAATCGAACTAAGCGGCGGCCTCATAACGGGCGGCAAACTGTCTCCCAGCCGGTCGGGAATCGACTCAGAAGAGAAGGAAGCCTATTTCCGAGAAGACGCACGGGCCATGAAGAAAGAAATTGGTATTCCGTTGATTCTGGTTGGCGGCATGCGATCTTTTGAGGCGGCTGAGACACTCGTCCAGGATGGGACGACCGATTATATCTCCATGAGCCGGCCTTTAATCAGGGAACCGGATCTGATCAATCGCTGGAAAGCGGGCGACCGGCGCAGAGCAGAATGCAGATCAGACAGTCTCTGTTTCAAACCTGGATTAGATGGCGAGGGGATCTATTGCGTGATCAAAAGTCGGAAGGGCAACGAGGGCAGCCTTTGACGGGCTGTTGACGATAAACCATGGGTTTGCATATCTTCAGCCTAATGATCGACCTTTCCGTTCGAAAGGATTTTAAAAATGCGATTCGGTTTCCATATCTCCATTTCCGGAGGATTTTCAAAAGTCGTTGAGAAGGCTGAGATTCGGAGCTGTGAGACCATTCAATTCTTCTCCAGAAATCCGAGGGGATGGAAATATGAGCCTCTGGACAACAATGATGTGGAAACATTCCGCACATCGATCCGATCATCCGGACTCTCCCCCCTCTTTCTCCATCTTCCTTATCTTCCAAATGTGGCTTCAAAAGATTCGAAATTTTACAGCCGCTCGATCGATTCGATTGTGATTGAACTCGAAAGAGCGGAACGGTTAGGGGTTCCTTATCTGATCATCCATGTCGGCCATCGGATGCAAAATTCTGAGGATGAAGCGATTGAGGCTGTTGCTCAGGCGATCAACCAGGCCTTTGATCGGGTCAGAAATTCAATCATCCTGCTTCTTGAAAACACCGCTGGGCAGGGGACGGAGATTGGTTACCGTTTTGAGCAGATCAAAAAGATCATGGATGGGGTTCAAGAAGTGGAAAAAGTTGGCGTCTGCCTCGATACAGCTCACTCCTTTGAGGCAGGATATGACCTTTCGAAGAAGGGTGAAATTGAGAGGACGATTGAGTCTTTTGATCAAACGGTAGGCTTAAAAAGGCTTCATCTGTTCCACCTTAACGATTCAAAGACTCCCCTGGGATCAAGAAAGGACCGGCACTGGCACATCGGCGAGGGCTATATCGGGCTTGAGGGATTCCGGTATTTAGTCAACCATCCTTTATTAAAACATCTTCCCGCTATCATGGAAACCCCGAGAAAGGATACGGTTGAAGATCTGAAGAATATGAAGGTGATCCGGAGCCTCGTCGGGTAACTCTCCTCCTTTTTCATTTACGGGGTGGTATCTGACCCGATAGGGTCGGGAGGTTCTCCTTCCAAAATCTTGGAAAGCGATCTTACCTGCCTGCCGCAGGCAGGGAGGTTATGCGCACCAGCCATCCTGCCCTTGGCATTGTGATTTTAGGGATAATTAAGAGATTTGGAGAGAAATTGAAAGTCTCAAGCGCTAATCAAGTGAGACGCCTGAATTTGGTTTGTAAGAACGATGCGTTCTTGAATGCGTTTGTAAACACCCAATTAGTAACACAATTTCTTATAAATATTGAAGATATTCTTACGAAGTCTTTTAATGAGTTTGAGAGGAGTTTCCAAATTCGGCTATAATAACTGTCTTTTTGCTAATTTAACTCCAGAAAAGTAAAAATAAGAAGAGGGACGTCCATAAAATTATAAAATTTATTTGCTCATTCCATAAAAAAGGGGCAATTTATTAGGAGTTGCCCCTTTTTTATTCTCTTAGTCTTTTTGAAACCTCTGCTGTAATCCGACAAACCTTTTCTGCCAAAGGGATGGGAAGCGAAGCCGTGCCGCAACTGGGGGTGAGGATCGCTCTCTTCAGAAGCGCCGGATCGAACCTTTCTTTTGAAAGCATCTCAACCCCTTTCTCAAAGCGCTTCACCAGACTTTGGGCATCCTCTTTCTGAATATCCTCGCTGGTCGGAATGAGACCCCAGGCCAGGATTCCTCCTCGCTCCAAAAAGATTTTTAACTCCCTCGGATAGAGGGAAAGGTTTTCAAGGTATCCGTAGGCATCGAAACTGAGGATGTCGAGTTTCGTCGAAAGGAGCAGGCTCCAGTCCGTATTTCCGCAACAGTGGACCCCTTTTAACCCTTCGACAGCGCTGAAGCATTCGTTGAGCGAGAGGATCACATCCTCTTGGTTCAGGCCTGAAAAAGCGGAACCAAAGGCGGAGAGGCCGGGTTCATCGAAAAAGATGATCGTCGGGATTCCGGGAAAAAGTTCGTGAAATTTTTTTTCCAGCCATCGGGCTTTGAACGAAAGATGGCTGATGAGGATTTCTCTTAATGTGGGATTATAAAAGATCGGTCTCTTTTCCTGATCGGTTAAGGCAAGCCCGAAGGTGATGGGGCCTGTGACCTGTCCCTTGATATATTTAATCCTTTTTCGCACTTCCTCACGGGAGAGGTCTTTAAGGAGGCGGAGACCCCTGGCGTAATCTTCGGATATACGGAAGGACTCGAGATCTCCCCTCTCAATCGATTGATAGAATCTTTCCGCTTCCTCCTCAAACCCGGAAGAGGTATCGACCCAGAGCTTCTGGCCTTTTTTGTCCAGCATCAGGGATGGAAAACCCTCAGAGTACTGGGCTACCATCCCTTCGAGGAAGGAGCGTTTCGGCAACTGTGGCCAGAAGGGTATATGGGGAAAATCCCTCAGGACGAGAGTGATGGCCTCTTCTTCCTCCTTGTGAGGAAAAGACCCTATTCCGGTGGCCATGAAAGAATCTATAAATTCCATAAACTTTTCATAAACCTTTTTGTTTAAAAAATCAATGTGATTTTATAGATACCCCTCCCTCTTTAGAGGCGTAACTTATTGATAATAGTTAAAAAAGTTTATTTTCAAATGCCCCATGATCCTTGGCCTGAAAAGGCAGTAGGGTTGACAAATCAGGATTTGATGATTATACATTTTTTGGAAATTTATGAAAAAGGAGGTCGATCTCTATGCAAATCAGGCCGCTTCATGACAGACTCATCGTCAAAAGGTTGGAGGAGGAGGACAAAACGAAGGGAGGAATCATTATCCCTGATTCGGCCAAGGAAAAACCGATCGAAGGTAAAGTGATCGCTGTCGGAGAAGGAAAGGTGAATAAGGACGGGAAGAAGATTTCGTTAGGGGTGAAGAAGGGAGACCGGATCCTCTTTGCCAGATATGCGGGCACAGAGGTGAAGATCGACGGAGAAGAGCATCTGATGATGCGGGAAGATGAAGTCCTTGCGGTCATTGAGAAATGATTGAGGAGAAGTGAACGAAATGAGAAAGGAGGAGTCTCATGGCAAAAGAATTGAAGTTTGATCAGGAAGCAAGAAATTTGATTTTAGAAGGGGTCAATATTCTGGCCAATGTGGTGAAAGTGACACTGGGCCCCAAGGGTAGAAATGTGGTTCTGGAAAAATCTTTCGGCTCTCCATTGGTCACAAAGGACGGAGTGACCGTGGCAAAGGAGATCGACCTGGAAGATCATTTTCAGAATCTGGGCGCCAAAATGGTCAAAGAGGTGGCGAGCAAGACTTCTGATACGGCCGGGGATGGGACGACAACAGCCACTCTTTTGGCACAGGCGATCTGCCGTGAGGGCCTCAAGGTGGTGGCGGCCGGCACCAATCCCATGGATGTAAAGAGAGGGATTGATCATGCCGTGGGAGAGGTTGTCAAAGAGTTAAAGAAACTCTCCAAGCCTGTCAAGGAGCAGAAGGAGATCGCCCAGGTCGGAACGATCTCAGCGAATAATGATAAGACCATTGGCGACATCATTGCCGAGGCCATGAATAAGGTTGGGAAGGAAGGCGTCATCACGGTGGAAGAGGCCAAGGCCATGGAGACCACCCTCGAAATCGTGGAAGGGATGCAGTTCGATCGAGGCTATATCTCTCCCTATTTTGTGACCGATCCGGAAAAGATGGAGGCGGTTCTTGACGAGCCCTATATCCTCCTTTTTGAGAAGAAGATCTCCAATATGAAAGAGGTTCTTCCCATTCTGGAGCAGATCGCAAAGACCGGCCGGCCTCTGCTCATTGTGGCAGAGGATGTGGAAGGAGAGGCCCTTGCCACTCTGGTCGTCAACAAACTTCGCGGGACATTGAAGTGTGCGGGAGTCAAAGCCCCCGGGTTCGGTGATAGAAGAAAGGCGATGCTCGAGGATATCGCCGTTTTGACAGGCGGCAATGCTATCATGGAAGATGTCGGAATCAAACTGGAAAAGATGAAGATCGAGGATCTGGGACGGGCCAAGAAAGTGGTCATCGATAAGGACAACACAACGATTGTGGAAGGAGCAGGCTCTTCCTCCTCGATCGAAGGCCGGATCAAACAGATTCGTGCTCAAATCGAAGAGACCACTTCCGATTACGATCGGGAGAAACTTCAGGAACGGCTGGCGAAACTGGCAGGGGGCGTGGCTGTGATCAAAGTGGGAGCGGCCACGGAGACCGAGATGAAGGAGAAGAAGGCGCGGGTTGAGGATGCCCTCAATGCGACACGGGCCGCTGTGGAAGAGGGCATTGTCCCTGGCGGCGGGGTTGCCTATCTGAGGTGTCTGCCGTCATTAAAGAAGGTGAAACTTGAGGGTGATCGGCAGACCGGCGTCGATATTATTCAGAAGGTCCTTGTGGAGCCGATCCGGCAGATCGTTGAGAATGCCGGTCTGGAAGGCTCTGTAGTATCGGAAAAAGTGAAAGAGGAGAAGGGAAATTTCGGGTTCGATGCCGATAAGGAAGAATATACCGATATGATCGAGGCCGGCATCATCGATCCGACGAAAGTGGTCCGTCTGGCCCTTCAAAATGCGGCCAGCGTGGCTTCGCTGTTGATCACCACAGAGGCGGTCATCGCCGAGAAACCCAAAAAGGAGCAAGCAGGCGGTCCACCCATGCCGCCCGCTTATTGACCAGAAAGCAAAGAGGCGGGTTAATCACCCGCCTCATTCATTATTTCCCTATTCTTCATTCAAGACTTTCTATCACAGGTTAAGTTCGAACTTCTGCTCGATGACCTTTTTCCCCCATTGCATCCCTTCAGCTTGTTGGACGAGCTCAAAACCAAACTTCCCATAGAGATGGCAAGCTGGATCAAGTCCTTCAAAGGTGTGGAGGTAGACCCGTTTGTAATCTTTCTTTTTACAGAAGGAGATGGCTTCCTCCATTAATCGATGACCGAAGCCGCGCCCCCGCACCTCCGGCGAGAGGAGGAACCACCGGAGATGCGCCCCATCGGTCATTGCCTTGATGCCGTCGATCGCAATACCCCCTTGGATCTGACGGTTCAAAGAGAGGGCCCAGAAGCCATCCCGAGACTCATCATACCGACTGAGAAATTCAGACAGTTCGGTTGCCACTTTGGCTTCAAAGAAGAGGTCGAATCCCCAGTTCTCATAGTAATAGGTCGCATGGAGTTCAGCCAATCGACCAATAACCCCTGGCCGATATCCTTTTAAAATGATTCCGTCCATCATTACAGTTTTATCTTATTTCGAGGAAGAGGAAATATTCTCATGTGGCATTAAACATAGGATAAGTGTGTTTTTGTGTCAACAAGAAAATAGTTTTCGAGATAGCTTTTCATAACAATGATTGCCTGTTGGACCACAAGGCTTTCTCAAATGCAACTCATTTTATCGCGACAAAATGAGCGTGTCGACTCAAATTAACGGAAATTGAAGAGAACTCTGCAAAACTACTTTTCGCTCTCTGATTACGCAGATTCCAAAAAATTGATTCCACAGATTTCTCTATAGTTTTCAATGTATTTTTAATCGCGTAATCGTTGCATAATCGGTGTAATCAGAGATTTCTGGGTTTTTTCAGAAATCTTTTGAAAAATGAAAGAAATTTATTCTCGACAAATTAGCCATTTGATGGCTAAAAATTAACCATGATACGGCGATATTTACTTTTTGTGGGCTATCATTAAAAAAATCACCATTGGGCATTCAAGACGGAGTTTCAAGCTTTGTCAATAGATAGAAATTAGGATTCCGGCACTATTTCGAATTTCGCTTTTCGAAGCCCTTGGATAATCCCCAAATGAAGATTTTCATCTGCAAGGAGTTTCATTATGGTCTGTTCTCAAAAAACCTAACTTCCTCTCCCTGAAGTTGTCTTGCAGCGAAATCAAGGGCGGCTTCTAAGCCATCCGGTGTAAGAATTGGATAACCCTGTAGAATATCTTCTTTGGTCATCCCTGAGGCAATGCATTGCATGATTAACCCGACAGAAATACGAGTCCCCTTGATAATAGGTTTCCCGTTGAGAATTTCTGGGTCACACACAATTAAATGCTCTTTCATTTTAATTCCCCTCCCTTCTGCATCT
>JAGXSW010000181.1 GCA_018333715.1 Syntrophaceae bacterium
TGGAGAAAATCTTATAGCGGAAACATTAGCTTGTTCGTAAACTAAAAGGATGATTCTGTATGACAAGGACCGTTCTACAATGGGCAATGTTGCCCTTGCCCAAAAAAATATAAACCATCCGCTTGATAAGATTTTCGGAGACATGACTGCTCGATGGACGGATTTCCCCCCCGCTTCAGTGACGCATTACATGACGAGTTACTTTCCGCTTGCAGTCTATTGGTGAATTCATTAAAATGCACTCCGTATGGCCGAAACATCCAAAACGGCTCAACCCCGGTTGGTCATCCTGCTCGGCCCGACCGGAGCGGGAAAGTCGGGCCTGGCCATCGAACTGGCAGAAGCGTTTGGGGGCGAAATCCTCAATGCCGATTCGATGCAGGTCTATCGTTATATGGATATCGGCACAGCCAAACCGACACCGGAGGAACGGCAGCGGATCAAACACCATCTGATTGACCTGGTCGCCCCTGACCAGCCCTTTCATGCGGGCCTCTATCGAACACTCGGAAGAAAGACCATTGATTCATTACATCAAAAAGAAACCCCCATCTTTGTCGTGGGGGGCACCGGTCTTTATATCAAAGCCCTTACACAGGGGCTCTTTGCCAGTTCCAAGACAAATTCCGATGTTCGGGAGAGGTTGAAGCAGGAAGCAGAGCAGAGAGGAAAGGAGTTTGTCTATCAAAGGTTGAGGGAGGTTGACCCGAAAGCAGCCGCTCGTATTCATCCTCAGGACCTTTTCCGGATTATCAGGGCGCTGGAGGTTTTCGAATCAACCGGGGTCCAGATATCATTCTTACAGGAACAGCATCGGTTCGGAGACCGGCCCTATCTCACCCTGAAGATCGGTCTGGAAATGGACCGCGACAAACTTTACCGCCGGATTGAAGAGAGAGTGGGCCGGATGGTCGAGAGAGGGTTTCTTCAGGAAGTGGAGGGATTGCTGGAGATGGGTTATGGACAGGGATTGAAGCCGATGCAGAGTCTGGGTTATAAGCAAATGGTCCAATTTCTTTCGAATGAATTGGGATGGGATGAGGCAGTGAATCTGATGAAGAGGGAGACCCGCCATTACGCCAAACGGCAATGGACATGGTTTAAGGCGGACAGGGAGGTTTGCTGGCGGGACGAATCTGCTGATCGGGAGAAGATATTTGCGGAGGTCAGATCTTTTTTGGAGGGAGGAGGGTAAAGAGCCATGATGAAGAATCAGATCAATGTGCAGGATCAGTTTCTCAACCGGATCCGGAGAGACCGGAGCCATGTCGTTGTGGAGTTGACCACCGGTCGCAAACTCGAAGGGGTTATCCACAGTTTTGACAACTTCTGTATCATCCTTCGAAGCAAGGGTGATGAATTGATCTATAAACACGCCATCTCCTCGATTACCACAGGTGAAAAAATTGAATTATTCGAACAGAAATAGGATGAAGTGATAGGGAATGTATAATTCTCCATTGGGGCGTAAATAATATGGAAGGAATTGATCTCAAACCAATACTCGAAGGCATCCTGTTTGTATCGGATTCTCCGGTCAAGATGGATACCCTGGCGGAGATTTTCCACGAATGGGACAGGGAAGCCCTTTTAGATGGAATCCAGCGGATCAAGAGGGAGTATGAGGGGGATTCCAGGGGGTTGGAACTGGTGGAGGTGGCAGGAGGATACCAGTTTCGAACCAAACCTCAATGGGCTCAATGGGTCAACCGGCTGAAAAAATCGAAGCCTGTGAAGTTAAGTCAATCCGCACTGGAGACACTGGCCATTATTGCCTATCGGCAACCCGTGATTCGACCGACGATTGAGATGATTCGAGGAGTGGATTCGGGATGGGTGATCCGGTCCCTGCTGGAGAAGGGGTTAATCCGGATTGTGGGAAGGAAAGAGATCCCCGGACGTCCCCTCATTTATGGGACCACCAAAACCTTTCTTGAACTCTTCAACCTCAACACCCTCTCCGACCTTCCCACCCTTAAGGAAGTCCAGCCTCCTCAGGAGCCGGAAGAAGGTCCTTCACAAAAAATCTTACAATTCCCTCCCCTTCCGATGAGGGAGGGTGAGGGTGGGGGGGGCCAGGATTTTGACTCCCCCTCCCCTCCATCCCCTCCCGCCAAGGGAGAGGAAAATTAATATGGAACGCATTCAGAAAATACTGGCCAGGGCCGGGATCGCCTCAAGACGAGAAGCAGAGAGGATGATGCTTGAAGGAAGGGTGTTGGTCAACGGCAAGGTCGCCGATCAACTCGGTTTCAAAGCCGATCCCCTGAAAGATCATATCAAGGTGGATGGGAAAATATTGTTCCGGCCCGAGCCCAAGATCACGCTCCTCCTTAATAAACCGAAGGGTTATCTTTCCACCGTCAAAGACCCTGCAGGAAGGCCCACGGTGATGGACCTCCTCAAGGGGGTGAAGTGGAGGGTCTATCCGCTGGGACGTCTCGATTTCGATGCGGAAGGACTCCTCCTGATGACCAATGATGGCGATCTCGCCTATCGCCTCTCCCATCCGAAGTTTTCAATCCACAGAACTTACTGGGCCAAAGTTGAGGGCATCCCCGAGAAGAAAGAGTTGATGCGTTTGAAGAAGGGAGTGATGATCGAGGACGGCGAGGCGAGGGTTATCTCCGCACATATCCTCCGTCAGATGGAGAAGCATAGCTGGGTTGAAGCAGTTGTCACGGAGGGAAGAAACCATTTGGTGAAGAGGATCTTTTCAGCCATTGGCCACCCTGTCCTCAAGTTGAAACGGGTGGGATTTGGCCCGATCAGGCTGGGAAACCTTCCCGTTGGCCGGATGCGATCTCTTACCGATGAAGAGGTAGAAAAGCTTAAACAAATCAGTTCGGAGTCCGGAGAAAAAATTTTATAAACCGAACTAATACAAACGCAATTAATTTATTGTCATTCCCAAATTCGAGATTCCGAAACAAGTTCGGAATGACAGGCTTTTTCTTGTCATGCTGAACTTGTTTCAGCATCTCATTTAATACTACAGCGACTTTTTAAGAAAGAACGGCACTGTATCAACAAAAAACACTGGCGCCCCGTCCGTCATACCCGCGAAGGCGGGTATCCAGATGGTTTTTTTAAGCTCCTAGGCGTCCTGGATTCCCGTTTTCACGGGAATGACGAAAAAAATCCGCTGTAGGGTTAATGCGTTTGTATTAATCACTCTGAACTTCAAACGACAGAGTTTAAAGATGATTACCGGCATTGAGATCAAAAGAAAGATGGTTCATCTGGGCACGCTGGTCATTCCCGTAGGCTACGGTCTCACCTCTGATACAGTCGTTCTGACTTTCCTCATCCCTTTCTTTTTATTGTACCTCGCCATCGATCTTCTTCGGCATGTTCATCCCGGATTGGGTTCCCTGTTCCGGACCCATTTTTTCGGAAGGGTGCTGAGGGAGGAAGAGAAACCGACCCTGATGGGTTCAACCTTTTTCCTCTTTGCCTCGATCCTGACCATCCTGCTTTTTCCAAAACCGATTGCCATTGCAAGTTTGCTGATCCTCATCCTCTCGGATACGGCGGCGGCTCTTGTAGGGAAAGGTTTTGGAAGGGTTCCGATCTTCAGGAAGACGCTTGAAGGGACGATGGCCTTCTTCTTCTCCTCCCTTCTAATCGTCTGGATCTATCCCGGTCTGGACAGGGTGTCAGGAAGTTTTGCAGCGCTGGGAGCGGCATTGATTGAGGCGCTTCCCGTTCCGCTGGACGATAACCTCACCATCCCTCTTACGGCCGGGGCCATCATGTTTTTCGGAATGGGGTGAGGGAGGAAATTTTTTCCAGCCCCTTGAACAGGCTTTTGACTTCATCCTCCGAGTTGATTTCTGCAATCGCTGAATGAACTTTCAACTCATCAAAAATAAATGAGAAGGCCTCCTCCGATTTCTCCCAAAGCTGTCCCTCTGAGAGCGGGTCGAGACTGATGACGGGCTTGTCAAACTTTTTGATCATATTGCATGCCTGTTCGAGATCGAACAGGCTTTTTTCCTTATTGATAGGAATGGCATAACCCGCGACATCAAGGGGTTTTGCCTTTGGCAAGACAAAGGTTGCCCACTGACCCGAGAAGATGGGGATGAATCCTTCCCCTCGGATTTTCAATACCATCTCCTTCAGAAGGTCGCCCCTTCCCAGTCCCAATAGCCAGTCGCCATACTTCCCCCCTATGAGGAGAAACGGAACTCCGTTGAGTTGAAAAGGGGAAAGGGTCCGGTCGAAGCGGGATGGGTCAAACGTCATCCGGTCAATCTCTTTCTGTGTCAATACTTCACCGTAAGGGCGAGCAGGAAAAAGTTTCCTGACTGAATCCGGGGGGACGATATTTCTAACGATTGTCGAGACCACCTTCCATTCAATCTGATGAAGAGGCTTTCCCATGAGGGAGACTCCGAACTCCGCTCCAATATGGCCAAACCCTATTAATGCCTCATCCTCTGTCGACTCCCTCAACGTTTTAAAAGATTCGAGATGCCTAACCGTTGGAAGATCAAAACACCAACCTCCCATTTCATAGGCATTCTCCATCAAGGGGTAGATGTTCTGACCGGCGGGAGAGGAAGGCCGGATGGAGAAGATGGCCCTCGAAATTTTTTTTCTTTCTAAAATGGCGGTTGGAAGATGCATTACCCGTCATTCTAAACTCTTCTTTCATCTTTTTCAACAGCCATTTTAAAGAGGAGCCGAGCCATTTGCAATGTCGCTCTTTATGCTCTCACGATTACACAGATTTCAAAAGATGATTACGCAGAGTTCAGAGATTTAGGGATATTTCAGAAATCTCTTAGTTCAAAGCCTTATTTTCGCAATAATGTTTTTTGGTATTTTGCTACTGCGCGCTGGTGCTCTTTGTAACTTTCAGAAAAATGATGAGATCCATCATTTTTTGATACGAAGTAGAGGTAGGATGAAGAAGCGGGGTTGAGGGCGGCTATAATGGACTCCTTTCCCGGATTGCAAATGGGGGTCGGGGGAAATCCTATAAAGAGATAGGTGTTAAATGGCGTGTGGGTTTGAAGGTGCTCCCTGGTCAGGTTTCCATCAAAGTCTCTGATCCCATAGATGACCGTGGGGTCGCTCTGAAGAGGCATCTTTCTTCTGAGGCGGTTGTGAAAGACGGCTGAGACGATGGGTTTCTCTTCAGATAGCGAAGCCTCTTTTTCGATGATGGAAGCCAGGATAACTGCTTCCCGTGGAGTGATCCCCATCTGAGAGGCTTTTTCAATCAGGTCAGGTCCAAAAATTTTCCAGAACTGATGGACCATCCCCCGGATCACCTCTTCCGGTTCCATCTCCTTGATGAAATGGTAGGTATCGGGGAAGAGGTAACCCTCCAGTGTCAGTCCTCCCCTGTTTTTGGAGGAATCTTGAACCTTATTCGAGATATGCTCCAAAAGGCCGAGAGAGGCAATGAAGGCAGGGGAAGCAGCCTTTTGGAGGAAAGATGTTTTTCCGACAATGCTCAGGTCCTCGAGGAGTTGCCCGATTTGAGATAGCGTATAGCCTTCGGGAATGGTGACGAGATGTCGCTTAATCTGTCCTTTAACCAGGGAGTCGAGGACTTCGAGGGGAAGCATTCGGGTATGGAATTCATACTCCCCGGCTTTGATCCCCCCTTTTTTCCCAAGGAGAGTGACCATTCCGATAAAAAACTCTCTGTTCCGGATGATTCCCTCCTGTTCGAGCAAAGCGGAGATATTTCTGAGGGGCATCCCTTTTTTAATCATGATGACCTTGTTCAAGGAGGCCTGGGAGGGCGGAATCAGGAGGAACCAGAAGAGGAGTGATGCAAAAAAAAGAAAAGCAAAGAGGAAGGCAAGTAAGATTTTATGCTGGCGGGAGAGACTCATCTTTTCGGCTCCCGATCTGTTGAAGATATCCCTGTAGAATGAGAACAGCGGCTACTTTGTCGATCACTCCCTTCCTTTTCTTTCTGGAGAGATCGGCTTTCAACAGGGTTTTTGTGGCTTCGACCGTAGAAAGCCTTTCATCCCATGTTTCTACGGGTAGCTGTATCTTATTTTTGAAATCCTCAATCCAGTCTAAAACGAATTCTGCCTGCTTGCCCAGGGAACCGTCCATATTTTTTGGAAGGCCAACCACCATCTTCTCAATTTTGAATTGGGAGATGACGGCATCAAGTTCCCTAAGGTCATCCTCCATGGCCTTCCGTTTGATCGTTTTTAAGCCCTGGGCGGTTATTCCCAGCTCATCACTGATTGCCACCCCAATCGTTTTTGATCCGACATCCAGACCCATAATACGCATTAACTCCTTATGACCCATTTGGCTCTTTATTGTCAATGCTTTTGTTTTGAATACTTTTGTTTTGAATGGTTGAGGGCCTGTTAAGGAAAATTAAAAAGTGAGCTAACTTATAGTTATCACAAGAAAAATAAAAACTTCTTGACAATGGATGATGTGTTTGTTATAAATTGCACAATCTAATCCGGAGGGGAGGTTGGTTTTATGGATTTTTCATTGACAGAAGAGCAACAAGCAATGCGGGATATGGCCAAAAACTTTGCAGAAAAGAAGATTGCTCCCACCATGGAAGAGGATGAGAAAGAGCACCGTTTCCGTAAAGAGGTCGTTAAAGAGATGGCGAACCTGGGTTTTTTTGGCTGTATTGCGCCGGAGAAGTATGGCGGAAACGAGACAGGGTATATTGCGGCTTCGATCATGGCAGAAGAGATCGCAAGGATTTCTCCCTCGATGGGGCTGCCTTTTAATCTTCAGATGAACTCCATTCAGTCTGTCCTTCTCAATTTCGGGACAGAGGAACAACGGGAACGCTGGATTCCCAAATTGATCAATGCTGATTTGCTTGGGTGTTTTGCCATTACCGAGGCGAATTCAGGCTCTGACGTGGCCTCGATGAAAAGCGTTGCCGAGGAGAAAGAGGATGGGTTCATTCTCAATGGGAGCAAGATGTGGATTTCAGGGGTTCCGGTTGCGGATCTCGGGATCGTTTATGCCTATACGGATCGGTCCTTGAAGCATCGGGGGATATCAGCCTTTCTTGTCGATATGCACGCCCCGGGAGTGACGCAGAAAGGAATTGAGACAAAACTGGGGCTCCACTGCGCTCCGACCGGAGAGATTTACTTCGACAATGTCAAACTCCCCAAGGACAGCCTGGTGGGCCAGAAAGGGGATGG
>JAGXSW010000182.1 GCA_018333715.1 Syntrophaceae bacterium
GGCATGGCGAAAAGCTTGTGCCGAGGGAAGGCTTCTCATTCTGTCGCCGTTCGCTCCGAAACATAAAAGAATTTCGGCTATGCTTGCTGAGAAGAGAAACAAATTCGTCTCCTTTTTGGCGGATCAGTTTTTCGTTCCCTATGCCACTCCTGGAAGTAAGACAGAACAGCTTTGCCTAAACGTGCTAAGTGCAGGGAAGCAGGTTTACACCTTTGAATCGGAAAAAGAAAGTATCATCGTTAGAGCGGGCGCTATGCCGGTTACAGTGGACCGCCTCGTCTCCCAATTAACGGCGAGAATGGGTGTCTGGTCTACACTATTGACAGATTCATTGAGTCACCCAGTAAAAGGCAGCTCTAAATAAGAAGCATTCTTTTTCAACTTCCGTTTCTATTGGGCAAAGGGTTTCTATAAACAGGGGTTTATGATAATATTTTATAGGGGAATAAAATTGAGGATGATGAATGGCGGCTATTTTTTCTGACCAAGATATCTCTCGTCTGATTCAGGAAAGAAAACCATTGCCAGACGACTACCGAACAAAGATCCAGGCTCTGCCAAAGTTGGGGCATAAGGAGCGCGAGCCGGATATCAAAGGTGCTGAAAAAAGACTGGCGGGGAAGTTCTTAAGTTATGTTAGTAGGTTGGGAGGAAAGATCGATGAAAACCCCAATCCTGATCTGGTAGAAGAAATCGTTAGACGTGTTACGAGTGCTGTTCATCCGCTTCGGGTGATCCTTTTTGGTTCGGCCGCTCGTGGAGAGATGAGTCCGGAAAGTGATATAGACTTGCTGATTGTCATGCCGGACGGAACCAGGCGCAGGGAGGCGTCACGCAGGGCGTATCGTGCCCTCTCAGGACTGGGTATCTCGAAAGATGTGATCGTCGTGACCGAAAGTGATGTCAAGGAATTCGGAGAAAACCCGTCCCTTGTGATCAAACCGGCGCTTGAAGAAGGACGGGAGGTATACCATGCAGCAAGATAGGCCCGTGCCTGGTTCGGTGGAGGATTGGCTGGCGAGGGCCGAAGGCGACCTGGCTCTTGCCCGTGCCCCTTTGTCTGAAGGGGCCTTCTACGAGGATCTATGTTTTCATACTCAGCAAGCTGCTGAAAAAGCACTAAAGGCTGTTTACCAGCGCTGCAGCAGACCTTTTCGATATACCCATGACTTAGATGAGTTGATTACCGGGTTGCAGGATGAAGGCATCTCCGTGCCGCCTGAAGTTTGCAGATGCCGCCTTGCTGACCTCTTACGCATGGGAAGCCAGGTATCCCGGCCTGGGTGAGCCGGTAACGATTGAGGAATACCGCGAGGCGCTACGTCAAGCAGAACTTGTCGTGAGTTGGGCAGCGAAAGTGATAAAAGAGCCAAAAGAGTGAAACCTGTCTCACGCTGCTAAATAAGTTCAATCCCTGTTTCAAAAACGAAGGTATGGCTTTCGGGGATATCCTAAAATGTTCCCATGTTTCTTTACGACAAGCTCATTTGGACCAATATGAAGGAGGCTATTTATGGTCACAAATAGGTCCCCCGAGCGGAAGAAGATGTCAGCTTTGGAATCCAAGATTCTGCCCCTTGCGAGGGAACTTGTTCGTGTCAAGAAGCAGGCCGAAGCGATGGGGCTATTCACCCATCACCGTGAACTTCTGGAATGCTCCGGGTGCGATCTTGTGGAGGATGTTGCCTTCGATGGGCGGCTCATGACATATCATCGAAAAAGCGAGGATTATAGCGACAGCGGCCTGCGTTTCGAGAGATTAAATAACACGACCTTCCGTTGTCCAGTTTGCAAGACCAGACTGAAGGCCACAATGTTATAAGGAGAAGCTTTGGGGCCAGGCTTGACTTATTGACATTAGCATAAAATGAAATATGAGGAAGAAAATACGAAAATCATCTGAGAAGCAAAAAATATCGGCAATGGTGTTGAAGGTTGCAGAGGGCTATATCGACCTGGGAGAAACTACTGAAGAGAGAGAAAATTATCTCCGCTCCGCTTGTTCTGCATGGAACATTGCCTGTTTACCAACTCTAAAGAGAGAAAGTGCAATTGAGCGATACGTTGAAGAATATAAAAAGATAAATAAAGCCGATGCCACGGATTGTAAAGCCCTTGAAGAAAACTTAAGACTATTAATCGAACAAAAGGACAGACTGTATCCAGATGTCAATGTGCAAATAGTAGATTCAAGAATTGATAATATTAAAGGTAAAGACCATGTCATAGTTGCATCATTAAAAATAAATTAGATGTTGGTTGTCCGCGCAGGTAATGCAAATCGTTATCTGAAAGATGAAGAAGCGACTCCGTAAGAAGAAGCATTATGGTGAGTTCACCGAGTGGGGACGGCAACTCGTCATCACCCGAAATCGAAAGGACGGGTTCGACGAATTCCTTGACGCTTTCATCGAGAAAGCGATCGAAGCAAACGGATGCTACTGCGGCGGAGGCGGGAAGGAAGACAAGCTGGACGTGGTAGTGGAGCTTGGGCGCCGCTCGGACGATCCTGCTGCCAGACTGAAGATGATCACGGCATGGCTTGATGCTCGACCTGATGTGCAGAGCTGGAGGGCGGGCGATGAATTCGACATTTGGCACGGGAACTTCCAGGATATCGAGGACAAGGTCGAACAAGCGGCTCCGCCCGATCGCCGATAAATCCGGCTCCCGGTAAGCTTGGGCGTTATGTCAGAGAATAAAACAAAGGGGAATACATGAAATCATACGAACAATATGAAAAAGAATGCAAAAAAATCAGGAGGGAAAACGAAAAACTTTTACTCGACTTTGGAAGATGGCTGTTAGATAAAAATCTTTCGCAAAGGACGAAAAATAAACATCTTTCAAATGTGGACTTTTATATTAACGATTACCTTTTATATGAAGACGCTATTAAAGCTACCGACGGGTCAAGTCGAATTGGAATGTTTTTAGGTTATTGGTTTATACGGAAGGCAATGTGGGCAAGCAAAACATCAATCAAAGAAAGCGCCGCAAGTCTGAAACAATTTTATCAGTTCATGTTTGAAAGGGGAAAACTTTCAACAGAGTCATTTGACCGACTGAAAGAGAGAATAAAGGAAGACATGCCAGAGTGGCTTGCAACATTGGAAAGATATGACGATCCTGATATAGAAGACCCTGAAGAAATATGGAAAATATAAAACGAACTTGACATAACAACTCCTTCAACCAGGCGCGGGATAGGCCAGTCAGTTTTGCATTCAGGGTGTCTGCGGCCCGCGCAGGTTATCCAGATCGTTGTGCCATAGAGATGAATGTTGAGATGAAAATGAGATTTACGGAGAAACAAGGGCAATACCTTGCGTTCATTTACAACTACTCGAAGATCCACGGTTGCGCACCAGCCGAAGCTGACTTGGAACGATACTTTAAGGCGACCCCTCCCACCATTCACCAGATGATTCTCAAACTCGAAGAAAAGGGGCTGATCAGCCGAGTACCTCGACAGCCACGATCGATCCGGTTGCTGATACCACCGGAGAAACTACCCATGTTGAAATGAGAAAAACAGATGGGTGGTAAATGGGGTCGAATCTTTATTCTTGACTTTGCCATAATGGAAAAGACTGGCGGGTAGAGTAGAGAGCTGGCGTAGTAGCGGAGGCTCTATCTCCAGCTCCCCCTCGTCAAACCGTACGTTCAGTTTGTTTCCCTTCGGTCAAGCTTCGCCCCCGAATACGGCTTTCCGATCATTTTCTTCCAGAGGCTTTCGCTCATCCACTTGGCCCTCTGGCATAGTTTCCTCTGAAGTCCCTGAACATTACTGGAGTTAATAGCTTTCGCAATCTCCTGTCC
>JAGXSW010000183.1 GCA_018333715.1 Syntrophaceae bacterium
TATGCGGTGACGGTCGAGGAAGATGTCATCATGCCGATCCTTTATATCAAGGATTGCGTGGACTGTCTTATTCGTTTATACGAAGCGGACAATGCTCAATTAAAAAGAAGAGTCTACTGCATTGCAGGTTTTTCACCTACCGCAAGAGATATTGTGAACGAGGTGAAAAGGGTCATTCCCAGGGCAGACATTCAATTTAAGCCAGATCGTGAATTAACGGAAATGGTCCGGAGCTGGCCGAAATATCTTGATGAATCCAGGGCCGGTGAGGAATGGGGCTGGAAGACGAAATATTTTCTTAAAGAGACCGTGAAAGACTTTGTTGAGGAAGTCCAGATGAATCCCGGCCTTTACAGTTAATTTTTTTTACAACCTTTCCGTTTCATCATATCGAGGTCGTGAACAAGGGGCAGAAGGATTCTGATGATTAAAACCTATTTAGACTGAAAGGAGGAGAAGCATGAAAAGATTTGCAGTCTTAATAACCATTGTTTTTGTACTAAGCCTATTGGTCGTCCCGTTGGTGATGGCCCAGGGAAAACCAGCCCCGGCCAAAGAACCGGCAAAGGCTCCCGCCAAAGCAGCAGCCAAACCTGCACTGTCTAAGGAACCCATCAAAATCGGGGCCATCTACGATTTTGCCGGACCCTGCTACATGTATTCTGAGACCGGAATGCTTGGGCTTAGAATTGCTGTTGAAGAGATTAATGCCAAAGGAGGAATACTCGGCAGAAAAATTGATGTCGTCGTCCGGGATACAGAGGCAAAGGTTGACGTAGCCGTCAGGGAAGTCAAAGACCTGTTGCTCAGGGAAAAAGTGAATTTCCTGATCGGACCCTGCAGCAGCGGGACGGGATTGGCCATGCAGGTTGTTCACACGGAATATAAAACGATAAGAATTTCCGCAATTGCCAATACCGAAGCCCAAACGGTGGATAAATTCTCACCCTACTTTTTCCAGGTCGTTCCCAACACCTACATGGAAGCCACTGCGGCAACCCGATATCTTAATAAAAAGGTTCCCGCCGCAAAGAAGTTCTGCACGATCAATCCGGATTATGAATTCGGGCGCCGTCAGGCTGCCGCTTTCGAAGAAGAGATCAAACGTTTAGTGCCGGATGCAGAAATTCTTTATCATGCCTGGCCAAAGTTTGGAGAAAGGGATTATACCGCATTCATCACGGCCATCATGGCGAAAAAACCCGATGCGGTTCACAGCTCCCTCTTCGGAGGAGACCTTGTGGCCTTTACCAAGCAGGCCGCCCCCTATGGCTTCTTCGAAAAGACGCCCTTCATCGCCCTCTATGACCTTCCCGTTCTAATCGCATTGGGACCCGATGCTCCTGAAGGAACATTTGGATTCGCCAGAGGCGACTTTTTCCAGGACCCGAATCCAAAGATGATGGAATTTGTCGATAAATTCAAGAAAGCCCGTGGAGCCTATCCGGATGCATGGGCGGTCCAGAATTACGATGCCGTCTATCTATTGAAGGCCGGCATCGAAAAGGCAAAAACAATTGAAACAGAGGCTGTTATTAAGGCCCTGGAGGGATTATCACTCGATAGCTTAAGAGGGAACTTTACCATACGACCACTGGACCATATGGGAAGCGTGCCGTGCTACCAGGGAACGATCGCAACAGATCCCAAATACCCATTTAAGGTCTGGAAAGACATCACAAGGGTCCCTGGAGAGCAGGTGTTGCGTCCGGAGGCCAGCGTAAGAGAAATCTGGAAGAAAACAGGAGTCACCCGTTAAAAACGGAAATTCGAAGCACGAAATTCGAAATCCGAAACAATATCAAAATTCAAACATAAAATATTCGAAATCTGATTTTTTCGTTTCGGATTTAAAATTTTGATCATTCGGATTTGTTTCGTATTTCGGTATTCGATATTCGAATTTTGGGTTTTAGGTTATGTCTTTCGATGTCCTCTTCAACCAGTTCATGAGCGGAATTGCCCGGGCGGCCCTTCTTTTCCTGGTCGCCTCGGGCCTCTCGCTCACCTTTGGTGTTCTGAGGGTCCTTAACTTTGCCCATGGTTCCCTCTATATGCTCGGAGCCTTCATCACCTACACCATCTGGAAAACCATTCTCATTCCGGTGGTCGGCTTCTATGTTGCGACCTTTCTGGCCTCCCTGGTAATGGGAGGGATTGGCATCATCATAGAATTTTTCTTGCTCAGACGCCTCTACGCCAGAGGATGGCCCGAGCAACTCCTGGCCACCTATGCGATCGTTTTGATCATCACCGATATTGTTAAATGGGGGTGGGGTGGAGAGTTCCTTTCAATTCCAAGACCCATTCCCTTCAAAGGGGCGGTTTCTCTTTTTGGCTTTCCATTTCCTTCCTACAATTTCTTTGTCATTTTATTAGGATTAATCGTTGTCATCTTTCTCTGGTGGCTTGTCTATAAAACACGGCTTGGTGATATTATCCGGGCGGCTGCCCATGACCGGGAGATGGTCTCTGCCCTGGGGATACCCATCCCCTGGTTATTCACGTGGATCTTCGTCCTTGGGTCCATCATTGCCGGTTTAAGCGGGGCGGTCACCGCTCCATTCGGCTCCATTGCCCTTGGTATGGATATAGAAATTATCGTTGAATGTTTTGCCGTTGTTGTCATCGGTGGGATGGGAAGCCTTCCTGGAACTCTTCTTGGCTCTCTGATCGTTGGGCTGGTCTATGCCTTCGGAATTATGTTTAAACCGGAATTAGCCCTGGCTTTCATTTTTATGGTCATGGCGGCGGTTCTCATCATCCGTCCCTGGGGGATTTTCGGAAGGCCGGAAAGATAAGCAACCTATCGGAACAATGGAATGTTGGAATAATGGAATGATGAAAAGCAGAATCCTTAAGAACCCATAATTCCGATCTTCCACTATTCCATTATTCCATGGAGTTACTTTAATGATGCAGAGATCTGAAGTCGGAGTGAACAATTCCGCAGTCAAAAGAGGCTGGTGGCTCATTCTTCTTATCATCGCCTTTTTAATCGCTCCCTTTGTGATTTCCAAGTTTTACCTCACCATTCTCTGCGAAGCATTGGTAATGAGCCTGTTTGCGATCAGCTTCAATCTCCTCTTCGGTTATATGGGGCAACTTTCTTTTGGCCAGGCCGCTTTTTACGGACTGGGCGGATATGTCGTAGCCATGCTCGTCACCAAACTCCAGTTTAACTTCTGGCTCAGTCTGGCCGCAGGCACCGGGATGGCAGGCCTTGTGGGTCTTATCGTGGGTTATTTTTGTGTTCGATTGCGAGGGATCTACTTTTCGATATTGACCCTTGCATTTGGCCAGCTCATTTTTGTCATCATCTTCAAATGGCATAAATTTACGGGGGGCGATGACGGCATTCAGGGGGTTTTTCCGCCTGAATATTTAAGGTCAATCGAGGCCTATTATTACCTCATCTTTTTTGTTTGCGCCATTTCAGCTTTCATCTTATGGCGCATTGTGAATTCACCCTTCGGTCAAACCCTGAAGGCGATGCGTGAGAATCCTGAAAGGACGGAATTCCTGGGGATCCATATCGCCCGATACCAGCTCATCGCTTTTGTTATTGCCGCCGCCTTTGCCGGTCTGGCTGGAGCTGTCTGGGTTCCTTTCTACCGGTCCGTTGCGCCATCCTATCTGACATGGATTAAATCGGGTGAGCCGGTCATGGCCGCAATTCTCGGGGGACCTTCCACCTTTTTCGGACCGGTCTTAGGCATGTTCATCATGACCTTCGTTCATTCTTACATCCTTGGGTTCACCCACTTCTGGCCCGTGATCATGGGGACGATCATTCTGATCATCATCTTCGTTTTGCCCGGCGGTATTCTTGAGTTTGCCAAAGTGAAGATCACGGAGAGACGGGAGAAGGCAAATATAGCAAAGGGACAAACATAAACATGCTTCTCCAGACGCAGAGCATCACAAAGGAATTTGGAAAACTTCGGGCTGTCAATCACGTAAGCCTTGATATTAACAAAGGGGACATTCACGCTATCATCGGTCCAAATGGCGCCGGCAAGACCACCTATTTTAATCTTATTACAGGTTATCATCCGGCGACTTCCGGAAAGGTTTTATTTAAAGGTAAAGAGATCACCCATCAGCCTGCCTATACCCGATGCACCCTTGGAATCACCCGGTCCTTTCAGATCACCAGCATCTACCCCAAGTTCACTGTTTATGAAAGCGTGCTCATGGCATTGTTATCTCATCGAAAAGTCACTCTCAAATTCTTCTCATCGGCAAATAAATTCTTCAAAGAAAAGGTCTGGAATATATTGGAGGACGTAGAATTGGCTAATCAGGCCGATACTCTTGGAGATTCCATATCTCATGGCGACAAAAAGAGATTGGAGCTGGCCATCACCCTCGGGACCGAACCTGAACTGTTGCTCCTGGATGAACCGACCTGCGGCATGTCTTCCGACGAAACGGAAAGCACCATGGCGCTCATTCAAAAATTATCGGCAGAAAGAGGAATTACCATTCTCTTTACCGAACATGATATGAGTGTTGTATTTGGAATCGCCAAACGGATATCTGTGCTGCATCAAGGCACGTTGATTGCGGACGGATCCCCACAAGCAGTGAGAGCCAGCGAAGAGGTTCAGAAAGTATACCTGGGGGGCACGGCATAAAATGCTTGAAGTCAACGGAATTCATACTTATTATGGAACGAGCCACATCCTTTTCGGCATCTCTTTTGAGGTCAAAGAAGGAGAAGCCGTTTGTCTCTTGGGGAGGAATGGAGCCGGAAAGACGACGGCCTTCAGGAGCATCATCGGCCTTACACCGCCAAAATCGGGAAGCATTAAATTCAAAGGAAACGAAATTATTGGGAAACCTCCTTACCGTATAGCCAGGATGGGGATCGGTTATGTGCCGGATACGCGTCGTATCTTTCCTGATTTAACCGTTCGGCAAAATATCCTTGTCGCTCGCAGAGAAAAGGAAACGGCCGCCTGGAATCTGGAGCGCATTTATAGCCTCTTCCCAAAACTAAAAGATCTGGATACCCATATGGGGAACCAGCTCAGCGGCGGAGAACAACAGATGCTTACGGTCGCCCGAACCCTCATGACCAATCCTGAACTTCTCCTTTTAGATGAACCCGGAGAGGGATTGGCTCCTCTGGTCATTCAATCTATGAAAGAGCAACTCGGGGAGATTAAGAAATTAGGCGTCACGATGCTCATCTGCGAGCATAATGTGGGACTTGCAACCGCTTTAAGCGACCGCGGTTATGTTATAGATAAAGGGACCATCCGTTATCACGGAACCATCGTTGAATTACAAAAGAATGAAGAAGTCCGAAAGAAATATCTGATGGTCTGAATCTCATCTCCCGCTCCATGCACCCCCCCTCCTCTCAAATTTGTTACAACCTGATGGATTTTTCAGAAAAGGCTTCACGACCTCCTGGCAGGAGGTTCTGAAACGCATTGACAATCCGATTATTTTTAAATTATAGATTTCAAAAACCTTGGAGTGATGACCCATGTCTAAGAAAGTGATCGAAATACTGGAGGAAGGATCCGGCCAGATATTCTCCAAGATCACACCCAATGAATTTCGGGAACACATGAGGGAGAAGGTGAAGAATGCCTGGCGGGATAAAAGGATGGACATCAAGACCGCCATCCAGCAGTTTGTTCACGATGGAGACTACCTGACAATGGGAGGAGTCAGCTTCGTCAGACTCTCCATGGCCGCTGTCCATGAGATGATACGTCAGAAGAAGAGGAATCTTAATCTGGCGGCCGGAACCCGGACATACGATTTCAACCTCATGTTAGATGCGGGGTGTGTCAAAAATATCGACTGTGGCTATATTACGGGAATGGAGATCTTCGGCATCCCCTATATGACCCGGAAAAATGCCGAGAGGATGATCGCAAGCGGTGAGATGGGGATTGCCGAGTATGATAATGCCAGCATGGCCTGGCGTCACAAGGCCGCCGCCATGGGCATTCCCTTTCTTCCTATCCGGAATATGATGGGGGCAGATGGGTTTAAGCACAGTGCGGCCATAAAAATTCGATGCCCCTTCACGGGTGAGGAGTTAATCCTGGTTCCCGCCATCTATGCGGATGTCTGTATCATCCATGTTCATCGATGCGATATCTATGGGAATGCCCAGATCGAAGGAGCGCTGAACGAAGATCTCGGAAAGTCAAAATCGGCAAAGCGTTTGATCATCACAACAGAAAGGATCATTGATACGGATGAGATCCGATTGGCCCCGGATCGAACCCTGATCCCTTGCTTCTATGTGGATGCGGTTGTGGAGATCCCTTATGGAACCCATCCGACCAACATGCCTGGCATGTATTATGTGGATATCGACCACATGAAGGAGTACGTGGCAGCCGCAAGAGATCGTTCTACGCTTGAGGAATATTATGACAAATATATCTTTGGCGTTAAAAATTTCGAGGAGTATCTCGAGAAGGTCGGTGGAAAGGAAAGGCTCCACTATTTGGAGGATCTCGAACATCTAAGGGTAAGATGAATAGTGCGAAAGGCTTGTTATGAAAAACAGAGATTACAATATCATCGAATTGATGGCCATTATTGCGGCGAGAGAAATTGAGGATCGGGCAGTCATCTACATCGGCACAGGCATTCCGATGCTGGCCGCCAGTTTAGCCCAACATATGCATGCCCCCAACATCGTCCCCGTTTTTGAGGCGGGTGGAGTGGCTCCCCAGATGCCAACCCTGCCCACCTCCGTGGG
>JAGXSW010000184.1 GCA_018333715.1 Syntrophaceae bacterium
TTGGGCATGAGCCCGATTAGATAAATCCAGCATGAAGTATGTGATCTCAAATATAAATGGTTTGAATTTTCAAAAAATGTTCCTGAAGCCATTCGTAAATATATCAAAAAAATATCAGCACCAGGAACAGTTAGGTTTTGATTTTAATGCCCCGCAGCTCTGCTGCGGGGTTCTTTACTAAAAGCGCACCTGCAAACCCCGTCCTGTGGACGGGGATGAAAGGTGCGTCTGCTGAAAGCAGAAAAAAGCCAACCAGATGCTGAAACAAGTTCAGCATGACAAGAGAGTTTGGTTCTGGCCTTTTTGTCATCCCGAACTTGTTTCGGGATCTCGGTTTTGGATTTTGAATTTAGGTTTTAAAGCCTCGCCCTGTGGGCGGGGTTCTTTACTTCGAAGGGGGAAGGATTTTAATCTCAATGGGACCAACCCGGATTTCGATCCTCTTCGTCTCATCTTCCTGGGGCTGAATATAGATGACGCTGCTCCATCCCTCTTTGATAAAGGTGAGCATCACATTATGAAGCTCGAAATTGCTCACCAACCGCCACTGATAATTCACCATCTGCTCTTTAAAGAAGTTGGCCAGTTTCTCTATTTCCCCTTTTCCCTCATAGACAAGAAGCCCGGTCCGGGTTGTCTTGGTTTCATAGACAAAGGACTCTTTTCTGTTGAGAGTCATCCCTGGCGGCAATGGGATATCCTCAAACCGGTAGGATGTGGCGATCGGCTGTTTCTTCTCGGGTTCTCTCTCGCGAATGGTTCGAAAGGAGAAGAGGTCCCCGCATCCATAGGCTCCAACAATAAGAAAAAGAATCATTCCTGCCCAGATTAAACTCTTCCATTTTCTCAACATCTCACGCCTCCTTCAATATTTTTGTTTATCATAGGAGACGCCATCTTTTTTTTCAAGTGGTTTGTTTGACCTGGTGGAGGTAAATGATTCTGTTCACGAAGAGGTGGGTTTTAACTATGTTTTGAGGGAATTGACACACAGGCAATGAATACCGGACAACCCATGTGGTGTGGTTATTTGTAAAACCTTATTAAATTAAGGGGGGGCTCCCCCCCTTTTTCTTCTTACGCTGTCTCCACACTCTTCACTTCCGGGACCTGTTGTTTCAGGACCCTCTCCACACCCATCTTCAGGGTCATCTGGGACATCGGGCATCCTCCGCAGGCGCCGGTCAGCCTCACCTTGACCACTCCATCAACCACATCGACCAATTCGATATCTCCACCATCCGCCTGCAGGGCGGGGCGGATCTTTTCCAATGCCTTTTCCACGCTCTCTCTCATCTCTTCTCACCTCCTCCGGTTTTGAGTTATCTCATTCAGCTGACATGCTTGTCTTCCATTTAATCATAACACAAAAAACAGAGATGTCGAAAAAAGAAAGGCCTTCCTGGGACAGGAAGGCCTTTCTTGAATAAATCTTCCATCCTTAAGATTCTCTCCTTTCCTTACTTCTCCCTCCTCCCCATCTCTTCCAATTTCGTCCGGAGATATTTTTTCAGGGCATCGGGCCTTTCGCAAAACAAAACATCTCCCTCACAGATCGCACTGCTACTATCGATATCGCAATAGCCGATACCCTTCCCCATGCCCAGGCTTTCCGGTTTTCTAAAAAGGATGCAGATTTTCTCCTCTACCATCTTGCGCCTCCCTCTTTCCTCTTCTCCTCGAGTAAATATTTCCTCAGCAGATCGACCTTTTTACAGGATTGAATATCCCCCCTGCAAATAATCCAGTCGTGGTCAAGGTCGCAATATCCCCTGAAACTGCTCTCTTTCGGATTTCCGTATTCACGATAAAAGGAACATTTTTTAAAAACCGGCATCTTCATCCCCTTCTTTCTTTGAAATGACAACCAAATAAAAAGGCCCGTGTTAGATTAAGCCACGGGCCCTCAACATTTTCTCCGGTCCGGCGATAGACGGAACTTTGACGACCTTTAACAGGCCTGTCCGCCGTCAGATCAATGTTTCGGCAACCCGGCTATCCAAGGGATTTGCAATTGCAAATCCACTAAAGATCACCTTTAGCTTTTAGCCAAAGGTAAGAAACCCTTTTTGGGTTTCTTCTTGGACCCGTAGCTTTCCCCGCCTGCTCCATCTTTAGAACAGCGGGCCCCCCACCTCATACGGCGGGCAGGCGTCCCACGATTACTCGTGGTTTGGCTTTATCGACAATATTTATGTTTTCCCTGCATATATATTCAGCAAATTTAATGCCAAATAAGTTTTACAAACTCAACCGATTGAATTCAAAAGAGTTTATTGAAGTAAAAACATGCCGGCAGGATTAAACATTGACTTTTTTTGACCGTAAATTGAAAAATCTACCAGGGAAAAAGGTTAACGGAAAACCCATTCCGGGGTCATGTAGGTTTCATCAGGTTTCAATCTTTTCGTAAATCTTCCGGAACCGTCCGGATCCAGGAGAAGGTAATCGATCGGAGGATCCCTGTCCCTGTCCACTGCATAAGCAAATATCTTTCCATTTCCACTGATTCTCGCTACATGTCCACCCTCAGGGGTATGGAATCTCTCAACGACCTTCTCCGCTCCATCCACTCTTTGAATGACGATGGAGTAAGGGATTAGACCTTTCAAGTCCGGAACAGGCCACCCCTCTTTATTGATCTCCTCACCGGTTGAAGTAATAGGAATGATCAGAATTCCAAGGCACAAAAGAATGACTGAGATTTGACTCTTCATGACCACTTGTATTACTCAGAAAATAAAGGCTTCGGACAACGGTAAAGGTAAAGATGCCCGTATCGTTAATTAAAGGCTACGTTTATCGTCTCTTAATTCTTTGCACGTAACCGTAACCAATAACCGAAACGGGCTTCGTCACCGTAACCCAAAGACGATCTTTAACCTTCTTCCAGATACTTCTCTGCGGCAAAAGCGGCCGTTGCCCCATCTCCCACGGCTGTGGCGATCTGGCGCAAAAGCCTCCTCCTGCAATCTCCCGCTGCGAAAATTCCTTTGACAGAGGTTTCACAGTCTTCATTGGTCAGGAGATATCCCCCTTCATCCATCTGGAGAAGGCCTCTTATAAATTGTGTCCTCGGGACCAACCCTACAAAAAGAAACGCTCCATCCGTAGCGAACTCTTCGATCTTCCCGGTCTTCACATTTTTAACGATAATCGAACGCACCACCGAATCCCCTTTGATTTCTTGAACAATCGAATTCCAGAGGAATTTAATCTTCGGATTGGAAAAAGCCCTTTCCTGATAGATTTTGGTCCCTCGAAGAACGTCTCTCCGGTGGATAATAGTCAACTGCCTGACAAACTTTGTGAGAAAGAGGGCTTCGCCAAGGGCGGAATCCCCTCCTCCGACAACCACAATCTGACTATCCTTGAAAAAGGCGCCATCGCACGTGGCGCAATAAGAGACTCCCCTTCCGGCAAATTCCTTCTCCCCGGGAACTCCCAATTTCCGGTATTCCGTTCCCGTGCAGATGATGAGCGCCCTGCATAAAAATTCTCCTTCATAGGTCTTCACCCTTTTCAGGTCTTTTTCTAAACCGATCTCCACCACCTCGTCGCTGATGGTCTCCATCCCGAATCGCTTCGCCTGTTCCTCCATGAGGCGGCTCAGTTCTTCGCCGCTTACCCCTTGCGGGAAACCCGGGTAATTCTCAATCAATTCCGTGGTCGTCATCTGACCTCCGAAGAGGCCGTTTTCAATCAAAAGGGTCTTGAGCCTTGACCTCGAGGCATAAAGCCCTGCGGTCATGCCCGCCGGCCCCCCCCCGATAATGATCACATCATAAGTTCTCGCCTGTTTCTCCTCCATCGAATTCTCCTTGTTTAAAAAATTCATCCTATGTATAGTCGAACAGACCCTTCTTTGTCAATGTTTTCTCCCGCACCTTGACAAGGAAGATTTAGGGAAGATAGATTATGGTAGGATAATTTACCTAACAGCCCATGCCCGGGAGGCGCCTTCGAACCATGAAAATGCCCCTGTGTTTGGGTTAAGGTTACGGTTACGAAGCCCGTTTCGGTTATTGGTTACGGTTACGTGAAAAGAATTAAGATACGATAAACGTAGCCTTTTATTAACGATACGGGCATCCTTACCGTTACCGTTTGACGAAACCTATTTTCTAATTAACAGGAGGAACCAATGGAACGGACATTGTCAATTGTCAAACCCGATGGGGTGAGTAAAAATCTGATTGGAGAAGTGATCAAGCGTTTTGAGGGCCGCGGCCTGAAGGTGATCGGATTGAAGATGATCTCGATGGACAAGAAGGAGGCAGAAGGATTCTATGCGGTCCACCGTGACAAACCCTTCTTTGAGAGTCTGACGGTCTTTATGTCTTCCGGCCCTGCGGTGGTTATGGTTCTCGAAGGGGATGGAGCCATCTCAAAAACGAGGGAATTAATGGGCGCCACCGATCCTAAAAAGGCTGAAGAAGGAACCATTAGACGTCAGTTTGCCTCCGATATCGAACATAATATCGTCCATGGATCAGACGCCCCTGAAACCGCCGCCTTTGAAATCGGGTATTTCTTCAATGCCCTGGAGATGTTTGAATATTGAGATAAGAAAGGGTTAATTGCTCAAAAAAATGATTATTCCCCCTCTCCCCTGGCGGGAGAGGGTGGGGGTGAGGGGGGACATACTATGGCCACCCCCACCTCAATCCTCCCCCATCAAGGGGGAGGATAACACTTGGTATTTTACATCATTCGACTGTAACCTAACCGTCATGAAAGATTGCTTCGAAAAGACCAACCTGAAAAATCTCAGCCCTTCTGAGATGGAGGAATTTATCGCTTCCTTCGGAAAAGAGCGATACCGGACCCTCCAGATTCTGAGGTGGCTCTATCAGAGAGGCGTCCATTCTTTTGATGAGATGACCAATCTCTCGAAGAAATTCCGCCAGGCGCTGGGGCAGATCAGTTTCATCTCCTTCCTTCATCCCCTTCTGGTGGAGGAGAGCAGTGATGGGACGAAAAAATTTCTCTTTCAGCTTGAAGACGGAAATCGAATTGAAAGCGTGCTCATCCCTGACAAAAAACGCCTGACCCTCTGTCTCTCCACCCAGGCCGGATGTGCCATGGGATGCCGTTTCTGCCTCACCGGTAAAAAGGGGCTTAAAAGGAATCTTGCCACCGCTGAGATCGTAAACCAGATTCTCTCTGTGAGAGAAACCTTACCGGATAAAACATCCATCACCAATATCGTTCTTATGGGGATGGGCGAACCCCTGGCCAATTATGAGAATACATTAAAAGCAATCGAGCTGATGACCCATCCCGAGGCCTTTAAATTTTCTTCTCGAAGGGTAACTCTCTCCACGGTGGGTCTTCTACCCCAACTACAGCAACTCTCGAAGGAAAAGGCTCGTTTCCGTCTTGCCATCTCCCTCAACGCCTCGGATGAAGAGACCAGAAGCCGTCTCATGCCTGTCAATCTTCTCCACCCATTGAAGAAGATCTTGGAGATCTGCCGGAAATTTCCTCTTCAGCCAAGAGCCCGTATCACCTTCGAATACGTCATGCTTCAAGGGGAGAATGATTCCTTGGATGACGCAAAAAGATTGCTAAAAATGTTGAAGGGGATTCCATCCAAGGTCAATCTCATCCCCCTCAATGAGGCATCGGGTATTCCTTTTAAAAAACCTTCAGAGGAGAGAGTCAGGCAATTTCAGGGCATTCTAATGGAGGGGGGTCTTACAGCGATCGTCCGCGCCAGCAAAGGCGCCGACATCTCCGCCGCCTGCGGCCAACTCCAGGGGAAAATTCCACATTAAATCTGCCCAAACGGCTTCACCTACGAACATGCAACTTGGATTATGCCACAGGCTAATGATTACTGTTTGAAGGAGTTAATCAGGCAAGAGTCGAATGTATTACTCATGGCGCCTTTAAACAGATTTCTTTTTACCGGTCTCCCCTTTTATTCTCCTGAATATTATTCCTGCAAAAAGAAGCACATACATCCCCAAGATGGTGTAATCAAAATATGAAGGGAAGATTTTAAGGTCACCTAACAGAATGCTACGGATTCCCCACACCCCGATAACGTACCCAATTAACTGAACAGGTAAATCCTTGAACCGGGTTTTAAATCCTATGGTCAAAGCCGAAAGAAGAGCAATAGTCCCTAAGACCACTGTCATGATTTTGAGATAATACGGCCTTTCCATGATAAGACCGAACCTATTCTTTTCGTTGTTCATTTCCCTTATTTCAGCATCACCCGTGGGGGGGGCCTTCTCCTTGGTGAATACTTTGAATATATTTTTGATCTCATCGAGTTCTATTTTTGTTGGGGACCTTATGAAAAACCCTTTAATGTAATTATTTATCTTTATAGATTCAACATTCTCCTTGGTATGAACATATTCTTTTTGTTTTCCTTTCTTAATGTAAACTTGGCAGGTGACAGCTCCCATGATAAAATATTTATCAAAAGGGTATATTTGGGAGTTCCCCAAGGCTTTGATTGAAAATTCTACCGGTGATGGAAGAGACTTAGTGAACGATGTAACGGGGGGAGGGACCTCTCGCAGGAATCCAATATTAATATTGACAAATTCCCTCCAGGCTGCATATGTGTAAGTGAGGTCATAATAGGAAAGTGGTCCATAAAATATCGGGTTGTCATCCCATATTGGCAAACCTTTTTTGAAGCTCAGAACACCTTTCACTTCCTCTGTGTCTATGTCAAACGAATTTAGGTTTAAGATATAATTGTTATCGGAAATCAAGGGTAAAGACAGAATTCGTTCAAAATCCTTAGACGCAAAGTCTTTCTTGAAAGCCCACGCCAAGGTGAGGGCAAGTAGAACCAAAAAGAGAAAGGCACCTATTTTTCTCCAATTTAACCTTTTAGCTTTCCCCAGTTCCATAATAATACGCTCTAATGAAAGAAAATCTTTATTGAGATTGGAGTTACTACATTGCTAATTTTCAGTTGGAATATACACCTTTTTTTGAAATTAAGGAAGGCAAACTTTCAGGAAGAAAGCAGTAGGCTTTACTGTCTCATCATTCTGTTTCCATTATCTTTTTTTCGACAAGTCCGATTAAGCTTTTGGCAAGCTCCATTGCTTCTTCTGCTTCTTTAGGATCATCAAAATATCTCGAAGGGACTCCTCCCGGAAGTCCATTGGGGTAACGGGTCGGCACATAATACTTGTCCAACTTCTTGGCCTGAGCAACCCCTTTGAAGTCAGGGTCTATATCCATTGTCATTTCTAAAAGGTCGTCTATCGAATGGGTGTAGAAAACCTCTATAGATTTAACTTTCAAGTACAGATATGCCTTGAGCGCCTTCTCCGCCGCCTGCTGAAAATGGAAAAGAGCGAGATAGAACCTCCCCCTTTTCCTCAAATCATCGGCATCCTGAAATTCGTCCTGCGCTTGAGTGAGCCATCGGAGTGATTCCTCTCTATGCGGCCTTTTCATAAAGCACTTTCCCCTTCATAATATTCTCTAAGAAGCTACTGGTGGGTAATTCTTTCCGGAACTCGTCCTGGTTAAATGCGATAATGTGAGAGGCGACTTTTTTCTCAACGGTGCTATAAATGATGTCCATCCACTCTTTGCCGGTCTTTGCCGATGGCATGAGGACGAATAGATCAAGATCGCTATTTACATCCACATCCCCATTTGCAAGTGAACCGAAAAGAACGATCTTTTGAGCCCCCATATTTTTCATGCTTTCCACTATAGAATTGAGGGATCGTTGTAACTTCGATCTTCTTTCTTCCTTTTTTTGTAAAATCTCTTCAATCCTTGACATCAGGACATGATCTCCTTCATGCGCTGACTCCGCCTAACGATTCCCCTGCTCCTCATATTTAATATGTCTACACCAAATGGCAGGTTAATGCAATACTTAATTCCGAAGGTCAACGATCAGGGAGATGCAATTCCTTTTTTCCCTTGTTTGACAGAGTCTTTGAAATCAATTAACATTTTAAAAAAATGGAGGAGGCTCAGTATGATTGAAAAGATGGTGGGTGTGATCGGTGGATCAGGCCTCTATGAGATGGAGGGTCTGGAGGAGGTTCAGACGCTCTCTTTAACAACCCCCTTTGGAAGTCCATCGGATTCTATTGTGGTGGGTCGCCTCGAAGGGACGAAGATTGCCTTTCTCCCCCGTCACGGCAAAGGCCATCGCATCCAGCCTTCCTCCCTCAATTTCAGGGCAAATATCTACGCCATGAAGATGTTAGGGGTTCACTGGATCATCGGCGTCAGCGCCGTGGGGTCGATGAAGGAGAACATCCATCCCGGGGATATGGTCATCCCCAATCAATTCATCGATCGAACCGTGGGACGTCCCAACACCTTCTTCAGTGACGGAGTGGTCTGCCACATCAGCTTTGCTGACCCGGTTTGCCCTACCCTGAGTCAGATCCTTGGAAAAGTCGGAGAAGAGGTTGGGGCGACTGTCCATAAGGAGGGAACCTATATTTGTATCGAAGGGCCTCAATTTTCAACACGGGCCGAATCAAAACTTTACCGTTCTTGGGGTGTCGATATCATTGGAATGACCAATCTACCGGAGGCAAGGCTTGCCCGTGAGGCGGAAATCTGTTACGCCACCATTGCCTTTGCGACTGATTACGACTGCTGGCATCAGGAGGCAGAAGATGTTTCCATCGGAGAAGTCCTTAGAATTCTTGCCCAGAGCGCCCGAACTGCCAAAAGCGCCATCCGGACAGCCGTGAAACACCTTCCCGAAAAGAGGGACTGCATCTGCGCCACAGCCTTGAAGCAAGCCCTGATCACGAGCAAAAAGTTGATACCTGAAAAGACGAAGAAGGATCTGGAGCCGATTATAGGGAAGTATCTTTAGAACAAAAAAACGCATAGCGCATAGTGCATAGCGCAAAGCGATTTTTTGAAAGAAATAATGAAATTTCTGGCTGATCGCACGCTGGGGAAATTGGCCAAGGGGTTGAGGATGCTGGGTTACGATACCCTCTATTACCGGGGAGAGGATATTCATCAACTCATCCATCTGGCCCGCCAGGAAGATCGGATTCTCCTGACCCGGAATACAAAACTGGCTCTAAGAAGACCGAAAGATCGCATCATCACCATCACGGAGGACAGCCCCTCCCGCCAGTTGAAGGAGGTCGTTCAAAAAGAAACCCTCTCTCTCGGCGAGGAAAAACTTTACACCCGATGTCTCCTCTGTAATGACCCAATCGATGCGATTCCACGGGAAGAGGCAGAGGGAAAAGTCCCTGATTTTATTTTTCATCAACAGAAGGATTTTTTCCGTTGTCCCCGATGCGAGAGAATTTACTGGCAGGGATCACATTTGACCCATATGAATGAAAAAGTGAAAGAACTGATTGAAAATTTTAAATATCTGAAATCAAAAATCTGAAATCTAAACAAAAATATTTGATATTTCTCAGACTTGTCATCCTGAACTTGTTTCAGGATCTGGGGTTCAAGTCAAAACGAGATGCCGAACCAAGTTCGGCATGACACCATTTTGTTCTTTAAATGTTAGAATAAAATTCTCAGATTTTTAATGTAAGAATCTAAAATAGAAAGATGCGGATCATCAGCGGGACATCGAGAGGCAGGAGATTAGCGCCCCCCAGGGGCCACGCCCTTCGTCCGACCTCCGACCGGGTCAAGGAATCGATCTTCAACATCCTTGGAGAAGAGGTGGAGGGAAAGATTGTTCTTGACCTCTTTGCCGGCACAGGCAATCTGGGAATCGAAGCGCTGAGCCGTGGGGCAAAAAGAACCATTTTCGTTGAGAGAGCAAGAGAAGCCTTAAGAATGATTCAGAAAAATCTTCTCCAATGCGGCTTTTCCAGTCAGGCTGAAATCATTCCAAGAGAGGTGAACCGTGCCATTGGCATTCTTGAGGCAAGGAAGGAGTCTTTTGATTTAATTCTGATGGACCCTCCCTACGAGAAGGGATGGCTTCAAAGAACTCTGGTAAAACTGAATAACCATAACATTTATCATGAAGGTTCGGTCCTGGTGATCGAGCACGGTCGCCGCGAACCCCTTCCGCAGAAGACCGGAAGGTGGGCCGTTATTAAAGAGAGAATGATCGGTGACACGATCATTTCCATTTTACAGGCAGGTGGTGATTCATAGGAGGATAAACCCCGTTAGAAATTCGAGTCCCGCTATAGCGGGACTCGAAACCGAGCGGGTCTTCGCCGCGCCGAAGTGGCTTCGGCCACGCAGGCGGGGCATTATTTCTAACGGGGTAAATGAGATGGCAAAGAAGATGAAAGGAGATAAAAACGATATGGGAAAGGTTGCGATTTACCCCGGCGCTTTTGATCCCCTCACCTACGGTCATATCGATATCGTGGAGAGGGCGCTCGAGATTTTTGATAAGGTGATCCTCGCCATCGCCCACGATGCTGAAAAAAAATCTCTCTTTACGATGGAGGAACGGGTCGAGATGGCAAAATTGATCTTTAAAGACAACCCCCATCTCATCGTCGATAGCTTTAAGGGGCTTCTTGTCACCTATGTTGAAAAAACCAATGCCAAGGTGCTTTTAAGGGGGCTCCGGGCAACTTCTGATTTCGAATATGAATTTCATATGGCCTCCATGAACCGAAGCCTAAGCACCCATCTGGACACCCTCTTCATGATGACCAGCAAGGATTACTTCTTCGTCTCATCCCGCACGATCAAACAGGTAGCCAAGCTGGGCGGGACAGTGGAGGGGCTGGTTCCGGACCTCGTTGCCAGGCGTTTGAAAGCGAAGTTTAAGCTGCCGGTTTCCAAAAAGCGACTGATCGGATGGGAGGACTAATCTGAATTTAGATTGCGGATTGCGGAATGCGGATTAAAATCCTACTTTATGAAAAAACTGATTCTTTGTGATTTTGATGGAACGATCAGCGTCAGGGATATGGGTTATATCCTGCTCAATCGGTTTAGCTCCGGAGATTGGGAGTCGATCGATCGGGATTTTTACGAGGGCAAAATCGGATCGAGAGAAGCCTATTCCCGTATTGCAAAGATTTTAAAGGGTGACAAAGAATCCGTCCTCCGTTTCACCCGGGAACATTCGCAGATCGACCCTCACTTCAAATCTTTCTATCAGCATTGCCTCGAAAACGATATCGATGTAAAGATTGTAAGCGACGGTCTCGATTTCTATATCCGGACTTTACTCGAAACCCATCGCCTCTCTGAAATCCCTTTCTATGCCAATGCCGCCCATTTTCGGAGCGACGGAGGGACGGATATCTCCTTTCCCCATGTGAGCAAGGAGTGCGGTCTTTGCGGCGTT
>JAGXSW010000185.1 GCA_018333715.1 Syntrophaceae bacterium
CTCTCAAGGGTTGCCCTACAAAATCGCTCAATTTAGGTTCCAGAAAATCCAATAAGTTTTAAATCTTTCTGCCTTTTGACTTAGATCAAGGAAAAAGCTTTTAAAGCAGGCTATCTTTAAGTTAAAAATAACCCAAGGGAGGAAGAAAAAATGGCGACGAGAAAGATTGTTAGGATTGATGAGGAGAAGTGTAATGGATGCGGGCTCTGCATTCCCAACTGTGCTGAGGGCGCTATTCAAATTGTTGACGGAAAAGCAAAACTAATAACAGACAAATTCTGCGACGGCCTGGGCGCCTGTCTTGGACATTGCCCTGAGGATGCCATCACCATCATTGAAAGAGAGGCTGAAGAATTCGATGAAAAGGCAGTGGAAGTCCATCTTCACAAGAAACATGAAGTTCCTTCTCAGCTTCATCCTCAACCTCAGCCTAAACCTCAACCTGAATTTACCGGGTGTCCCTCTTCAAGGGTATTGCAATTCCAGATTCCCAAGCCCATCGAGACAGATCCTGCTACCCCGTCTGTCTCCATGCTCTCCCAATGGCCTATCCAGTTAAAGTTAGTGCCTGTCAATGCCCCCTATTTTCAGGATGCGGATCTCCTGGTGGCTGCAGACTGCGTCCCTTTTGCCTACCCTGACTTCCATCAGGATTTTCTCAGAGGAAAGGCATTGGTCGTGGGTTGCCCAAAACTCGATGATATCCATCTTTATAAAGAGAAATTAACCGCTATTTTTAAGGCAAATTCGATTAAGAGCGTGACTGTTCCCTTTATGGAAGTCCCCTGCTGTTTCGGCTTGGTCAAGGCAACAGAGGATGCAATCGAAGCTTCCGGAAAGGACATTCCCTTCAAAAAGGTGAAAATCGGAATTCGTGGAGATACCAAACCGGAGGAACATGCAGGGACAACGCAACGTCCCCGTACTTTCGCTCATTCGCATTAATCCACCCTTGAGGGGATGGGGAGACAGGGAGATTGAAAAATGAAGGAATAAGAAGTTGAGGGGATAAGATACATGGGAGCGGGTCTGTTCTCAACATATTGCATCTCAAAATAATTAGAACCGTCCCATTTCCTCACATGACTTTTTCTGCAGATTCAATGGGCTGACTGAGGGGTGCGGCGCACTTTTTGCCGCGTCCCTCTTGGGCGAGGTGTTAAGCCCTCTTTTTCTCCATTAAATATCCAGACACATATTTATGAATAATACTGGATATCATCGTCTGGTAAGGGATTCCTTCCTGGGCAGCAATAACTTGCACTTGATCCAAATCCTTTGATGACATGCGGATATTTATCCTCTTGTCTTTTTGCAGTGTATTCCTCGCATACTCTCGAAGTTTCTTGATTTCCGCCTTCGGATTCTTAATAGGTCTCCATTCGCCACGTTCGTATGACTCTAAAATATCTTTTTCTTCCTCATCGAATAAGATCTTTTTCATTTCTTTTTCCTCACATATTTGTTAGTGGCCTTTCTACTGGGGATGATGGTTTTCAAGAATATCTCCTCGCGTTCTTGCATATAAGGGATGAGATAGGCATAATCACCAATCCTGACTGTTGCAATTTTTTGCCCTGGATACTTACCTTGGTTTGGGTGATCAACTATTTCGAGCAAGTCTTCCCGGTCCATCAAGATAACGACTTCTTCAAAACAGACTCCTCTGTTTTTCCTCAACCATTCATTCTTCTCATTATCCCATTGGAAAACTTTCATAAGATAGAATTACGACATTGTGTGCCTTTTGTCAATATTATTATTTAGTCTTAACGGTTTAGGCCAGCGGTGGCTATCCGCTATCGGCTGGAGTGTCTTAGGGAACGTTTTTTTGAAAATCAATAACCAAGTCTGCCCCCGCATCCCCGAACTCAACGCGCTGGAATCGGCTCAATATGATGTACCTCCAGCTCAACCAGCTTCGGTCCCGATAGCGGATTATTTCCGAAAAGCAGAGGTAGTGCTCGCCGTTTAGTCGGCGCCTTGATCCCACCGAAGGTTCGGTATTCTTCGCACAGGTGTGCGGCGTGCGCCCACCCGCCGACGACCTCTGCCGTATAATCGAGGCGCCGAAGCAGGTGCTGATCATCGAAATAGAACGTCTGCTTGCGGGAGTGTGTCGGGAAATCTTCAGGAAACGTGACCTCCAGTCGGATGAGCGGTGACAAAGCCCCTGGTAGTGGGTCGAGCCTTTTGAAGACAAAACCCTTGCGCAAGAGCAAGAAAGGCGCTGTCAGATAGTTCCAGGTGGCATAGCCTCCAAAGTAGGTAAAATCCAGGTCATCCCAGGAAAAAAACCGCCGGAGTCCACGGAATGCCGCCCGGGGGTTTTCCCTCTGCGCAATTATTTTCCCTTCGTGGTCGAGAATGCGGACTTCGGTGTTCCCGATGAGTTCTGCGGTCTGCCCGGGTTTCGGGAAGTCAAAGAAAGAAAATCTCGGCTCATGAGCGGCAGCCCGCATACGAACGTGACGCAGAACAGGCCGGCGCTTCGCCGTGAACAAAAAACCACTTGCCGAAATTTCTGCCTCAAGCGCTTCGAGGCTGTTCCAATAATCCAGCCCGCCGTGGGCTTCGACGCTCTCATGCACAATCTTTATCGCATCCACCGCAGCCATATGGAAAACTCCCTTCCATGAAGCTCAGAAACAGGTCGCTTTTAAGACTTTTTCTACAGATTCAACGGCAAGGGTGAGGCGGCGGGGCACTCACCTTCGACAACAAACGCCGAGGCTATTGCCCTCGCCTCGACCCGCTTGTTAGCCCGTATTATGCTGCTTTGTGTTTTGCAATGAGCTCCCGTATTGCCGGCACGATTTCTGTTGGAACCTCCATAACTGTCTGTCCCAAGGCTTCGAATGCAGCCTCATCTTCGGCAACAGCTTCTTCTTCAGACTGCGATTCATAATGGGCTAAAATCCTCTTCACACGTTCAGCATCCCATCCTGGTGGGAATCCACTTTGTTTCATTTTTTCTTTCTCCTTCTGCGGCGACGATACGCGATTAATGGTTTGCCTCGTAGTTCATACGCTGTGATTACAAAAGCACTATTTGGCTCTGGATCAGGAACATAAATTACCCTAAGATAACGTCCATCTAATGTCTTTCCAATTGCAACTCGTGATCCCTCTCGACCCGGACGGTCTTCTCCTGGGCTGGAAAGAACCTCCTCCACCTCTGTCCCCTCGACATCGTGTCCGTAGATATGAGGTAGTCCTGTCTCCGGATCGATGTAATAACGAATATTCAATTAAATTATACCACCTTTTCTCTTATCATTTTTTATGGGCTAACGATTTTGGTAACCAGCGCCGCCACGATGTTGAGTTAAGATACCCACGTTTCTCGGCGTCTAGTTGACCCAGTTGTTAGACACATCTCTAGGATAATCGCTTAATGATTCTTTTAGCGAGGCCATCTTCAATTTCTTTGTGCCCTGGAATAGGTTGAGTCCTACCCGTTTGAGGATTTTTGTACCAATCATGGTTACCACCATGACGAACAAAAACACAACCAATTGAATTGATGATTCTAATTAGTTCTTCTCTTTTCAAATTGCTACTTCCAATATCTGAAAAGGTTCTGCATCGGGCACTAAACCTTTCCTAATATCATCATAGATTTCTATTAAATTGCTTTTCAATTCCTCCAAAGTCCCCCCTTGGCTTTCATAGTCGGGATATTCCTGAACATGTCCCACAAACCATCCTTTTTCCTTTTTATATACAATATTTATTTTCATAAAGTTCTCCCTTCCATATTTGAGTCCTTATGTCTAACAATTATTGAACTACAGACTGTAATTTCTTAAAATCCTATACTTGCTAATCAATTTTGTCAAACAAATTCTGGGGAACTTATAGGATTTTAACGGGGTTGCAAATCGCTCTTTATTTAACCTAAATTGAGCGATTCTTTTTTAAATACCCAGCAGCCGCAGTCTTTAGCTTGCGTTTTTAAATCACCCATTGGGTGATTCGTAGGGCAAGGCTTTTCAGCCATGCCTGCCTGCCCCGCCCTCGGTCGGGACCGGAGCCGCCAGGCAGGCATGGGAAGCAACCCTAAAGGGTTGCCCTACAATTAGATTTATAAAATCACTCAATTTAGGTTTAAGGTAACAATTTGGTAGCGTTGTCAATAGGAGACCTGGAATAATGCGCTCCATTTATGAACATTAAGCTTCGCTTTTACCGTCAACGTA
>JAGXSW010000186.1 GCA_018333715.1 Syntrophaceae bacterium
AATACTGGCGATTGATATTGGGGCGGGGACACAGGACATTCTCCTTTTCGACTCCGAGAAGAAGATCGAAAATTGCACCAGTCTCGTTCTGCCGACCCCTTCGAGAGTCCTTGCAGAAAGATTGAAGAAAATAGAAGGCGATCTCTATGTCTATGGGGATACCATCGGAGGGGGATCGTTCACACGGGCCATTCTAAGCCACCTCAAGAAGGGTTATCGGATGGTGATGGAGGAATCCGCCGCTTATTCGATTCGCAATGACTTAGATGAGGTCAGATCAATGGGGATCGAAGTGGGAGGGAAGCCTTCGTCCGGCCATTTTCAGGAATTGGAGATCTGTGAAATCGATCTCCCTCTCCTTCGCCATTTCCTTACCCAGTTCGGAGAAAATTTTAACTTTGATGTTATTGCAGTAGCCGTTCAGGACCACGGCGTCGCATCGAAAGACGTGTCAGACCGGACGTTCCGTTTCGACCAGATGGAGGCGATGCTAAGAAAAGATAACAGGCCCGAGTCATTTCACTTCATAGAAGATTCCATCCCGGACTATTATCTCCGGATGAGATCGGCCGTAAAGGCGGTGCGGAGAATCTCCTCATCGCCTATCCTGATGATGGACACCTCTTTTTCTGCTATTCTGGGGTGCATGGACAAAATGGAAGGGCCATCTCTGGCCGTCAATGTGGGAAACGGACATACGATTGCCGCCCTGCTGATCAATGGGAAGATTGAAGGACTCTATGAACACCATACCCATGAGTTGACTCCGGAGAAATTGGAGAATCACCTTCGCCTTTTCATTCGGGGTGAATTGAACAGGCAGAAGGTATTTGAAGATAATGGCCATGGAGTCATCACATTGACTCCATTTTTCGGAGATGTTCCCGTATGGGTCACCGGTCCCAACCGCGATCTTTTCAATGGAACCAAGCTAATATTCACCTACGCAGCTCCGGGTGGAAACACAATGATGACCGGCCCCATGGGTTTGGTGAAAGCCGCCCAATACAGATTCGGTAATTCACACCCTCCGAAACTTTAGCGTAAGATGGTTCTTTCACTGTTTACCGATCACTGCCTGCCGTAGGACTTATCACTGGTTCCTAAGAAATTGCCATAAAATTAAATTTTTGGTATAACTGGAACAACCTTGGGATGGGTGATTTAAACAGATGCTGTGAGCGGGAAGTATTGTATTTCTTGCAAATACCTTGACAGAGTATTATCCCGATAATAGAATACCACCATGAAAGAGAAGCTTGGAAGGATAGAAACGCAATTCTTTGCATATGTCCAGATGCGACAAATGCGGATGGTGCGGACCGGTGATCTGGCGGCTTCGGTGCTGCGCCTCTCGCCGGATCAGGAGCGGAAACTATTGAGCCGCCTGGCGCGCGGTGGACTGATCGCGCGGGTTCGGCAGGGCCTGTATCTTGTACCGTTGCGCCTGCCCCTGGGCGGGGCATGGACGCCGACCGAGGCGGAAGTATTGAACGTGCTGATGAAGGATAGGAAGGGGCGCTACCAGATTTGCGGCCCGAACGCGTTCAATCTTTACAGATTCGACGACCAGATTCCCAACCGGATCTATGTTTACAATAACCGGCTTTCGGGTGACCGCCGGGTGGGAACTGTGGACATAGCCTTGATCAAAGTGGCCGATTCCCGGTTGGGCGACACCGAAGAGGTCACGATGGCGGAGGGGGAGAAAGCGGTATACGCTTCCCGGACGCGATCGCTGGTGGACGCAATATATGACTGGTCGCGGTTCGACGGCATCCCGCGTGGCTATGAATGGATTCGCCGGGAGTTGAAGACCGGACGGGTGAGTGCAGCGGCGCTGGTGAAATGCACGTTGCGCTACGGCGACATAGGGACAATCCGCCGCATGGGAGCATTGCTGGAACGCGAAGGCATTCCGGAAATGCTGCTTCGTAAACTGGAGCGAGCGTTGAAACCGTCGACGAGTCTGATTCCGTGGATTCCCACGCTACCCAAGCGGGGAATCGCCAACCGCCGCTGGAGCGTGGTGCTGAATGAGCGAGCCTGACCTTCGAAGTGTTCATCTGTGGGATGACCCTGATTACTTTCGGGCGGCGGTGAGGTTTACCTCGCAGGTGACGATGTTCGCGCCACTACTTGTTGAGAAGGATTACTCCTGCACAGTGCTGCTTGAATACCTCTCGGAGGCAAGCGACGGGTTGGTGTTTAAAGGAGGAACGTGCCTGGCCAAGGTGCATGCGGATTTCTATCGATTGAGCGAAGATCTTGATTTCATTGTCCCTATGCCTGTGGATGCACCGCGAGCCAGGCGGAGCAAGCAGGCAATACCGCTGAAGGAGGCCATAGAAAAGTTGCCGGAACGGCTTCCCGGATTTCGCCTCGTCGATCCGCTGCAGGGGGCAAACAACTCCACCCAGTACATCGCTGTCGTTGGGTATTCTTCACTGATCCGTCGGCAGGAGGAGACCATCAAGATCGAAGTTGGCCTTCGAGAACCTTTGGTGACACCTGTGATGAATGGGTCTGCGCGAACGATCATGCTCGACCCAGTTTCCGGCAAGCCGCTGGTGCCTCCGGTTCCGGTGAGGTGCATTTCGAAGACGGAAGCCCTGGCCGAGAAGTTTCGCGCCGCCTTATCACGACGCGAGGCGGCCATCCGGGACTTTTTCGACATCGACTACGCCATACGCAGGCTGGACCTTCACCCTCGGGACGCCGCTTTCATCCGGTTGATCCGCAGCAAGCTTGATGTGCCCGGAAACGATCCTGTTGACGTTTCTGGAGAACGTTTGAAGGCCCTTCGGCAGCAACTTGAGCCTCGGTTGAAACCCGTATTGCGCGCCAAGGACTTCGCGGAATTCGATCTCGATCGCGCCTTCAGGACTGTGGCTACTGTGGCAGCCATGGTCCGGTGAGGAGTCATGATCACAGACATCAAACGATCCCAGTCGAGCCGCTTAGAGTTTATTTATCTTCAAAATTAGGAGGTTGAAAATGGGAAAGGTTTATTATTCGTCTTTTGACTCAACATGGCTGAAGAAGGTGTTTGTTGCCTCGACAGAGAGGGGTGTTTGCATGGTGGACTTTTTAGCCCAGGAGAAAACTTTTTTAAAAGAGTTGAAAAGGTCCTTTCCCGGGGAGATTATCCGTGATGATCGAAAGAA
>JAGXSW010000187.1 GCA_018333715.1 Syntrophaceae bacterium
AGTCACGCCAGGAAGTTGATGGACTTTGTTAACCTGTCCAATGAATTGCTCTACGAAGGGGAGGGTTCCACCGTTGAGCGGATTCAAACCATCCTTCGCCAGGGAAGTGAGATGGCGGCGATTGACCCATCCCTTTCCGAGGTGATTAGAAGCCTGGAAACAACGTCGATCCAATTGGAGGAGGTTGCCATCAGCCTGAGAGATTATTTGAGAAGGATCGAAGTCAACCCGATGAGGCTTGAGGAAATCGAGAACAGGCTTGAAGAGATAGACCGGTTGAAGAGGAAATATGGTCCAACCTTAGAAGATGTGCTCCTTTTTAGGGGGAAAGTTGAAAAGACATTGAATTCATTTGCCTCCGATGAAGAGAATCTTTCCCATCTGGAAGGTATTCTGGGCTCCCTCCAGGAGGAGATGATCGCACTGGCAAAAAAACTTTCATGGGAGAGGAAGAAATTTGCTTCTGAATTGAAGAAATCTGTGGAAAAGGAGCTGGGAGCTCTGGGGATGAAAAAAACCACGTTTGAGATCCAAATGGAAGACGGCGATTTCTCTCCGAAAGGGATAGATCGGGTGGAATTTCTCATCTCTCCCAATGTGGGCGAGGAGGTTAAGCCCCTTGCCAAAATCGCCTCCGGAGGAGAACTTTCAAGAATGATGTTAGCCCTGAAGAAGATTCTGGCCAGGGTCGGAGGAAGACAGGTGTTGATTTTCGATGAGGTAGATTCCGGGATCGGCGGGGCGATTGCCGAGGTGGTGGGGAAAACATTGAAGGAACTTTCCAAACACCATCAGGTCATCTGTGTAACCCATCTTCCGCAGCTTGCCTGTTTTGCCGACAATCACCACAGCGTAAGAAAAGAGGTGAAAGGAAAGCGAACGGTTACTGTCGTGGATCGGTTGGAGAAGGACGCCATTGTGGATGAGATTGCAAGAATGCTTGGAGGAGTGAAGGTGACCGAAAAGACACAGGCCCATGCGAAAGAGATGATTGAGAATGCCAAAAAGACGTGATTCGTGACTCGTGAATCGTGACTCGCACCAAAAGGATTTAATTTTTTTAATTGACGAATCACGGATCACCAATCACGACTCACGAAAGGGGATGCGATGATTCGAAAAGCCAAATTGAGTGATGTGAAGGAGATCCAACAGTTAATCAAACAATATTCTACCCGTGGGGATATTCTCCCCAGGTCCCTGGTGGAACTGTATGATCATCTGCGAGACTTCTACGTTTTCCTACAGAACCGCAAAATCGTTGGCATCTGCGCCCTGCATGTCTGCTGGGAAGACCTTGGAGAGATACGCTCTCTCGCTGTTCAGGAGGAAGCGCGAAAGAAAGGGATCGGTGTAAAACTCGTAAAGGCCTGTTTGAAAGAGGCAAGGGCTCTTGGCATGGAGAAAGTATTCGCTCTCACCTACCGGCCTGATTTTTTTGAGAGGTTAAAGTTCAAGGTCGTGGATAAGAGCGTTCTTCCTCACAAAATCTGGACGGACTGCCTCAAATGCGTCAAATTCCCGGATTGCGACGAAATCGCCGTGGTCAAAGAACTGGACTAATCAAATGCGGAGTTCGGAATTCGGATTTCGGAATTTAAATCAAAAAGCTCCAAAGAAATGTGTTAAAAACTCCGCATTCCGCAATCCACATTCCGAATTCATTGTGTCACTTCTCTTCTCCGAGCAGGATCCTCAGGACGGTGTTGGCCTGATGATGGGCGGCGATCCCAACCCTTGGCGCCATCAACCCGACTCCGGGTTGGGCCGGGGTCTTCTGGTCGCCTATGATATAAATCTTTGATGAGAACCGGATGGTTTTAATCTCATTGTTGTCCCCATAGCCCGCCACTCCTGAAGCCGCAACGATATATTTATCAGGCATCTGCTCTGAGATGGCATTGATCAGCATGGCTTTCTCCTCGGCCCGGTCGAAGGCTTCGACAACCACCTGAACATCTTTGAAAATTCTCCCCACACTATTCCGGTCAAGTTTTTCATGGAAGCAGACGATCCTCACATAAGGATTGATCCTGGAGAGATTCTCTGTCATGGCCTTGACTTTGGTCATGCCGATCTGATGGATGAAGTACTGCTGGCGGTTAAGATTGGAGGGTTCGACGACATCGAAATCGACCAGGATCAGGGTTCCAACTCCGATACGGGCAAGCGCTATTGCGACCATCGATCCGAGACCGCCAAGACCGGCAATTCCCACTGCGGAGTCTTTAATTTTTTGATGAATCCCTGGAGTATGTCTTGCCGCCATCAGGGATTCGAATTCTTCAGGAGAAGGGGGCTCTCCTCTTCTGATGAGGACGACCTCATCTCCTTGTTTGAGGGGTCGATCCGATTCCATAGGGAAACCATTGAGGATGATCAAATCGGCATCGGGTTTGAATCGATCCCTGAGCTGAAATAGGGTGCAGGGGGGCGTGAGAGAAACCTCTCTCTCATTCACTTTAACCCGGAGGTATTTTAAAACCCCATTTTTCATGATTATCAGATTAATCAATATTTGTTGGATTTGTCAACAAATCAGCGAGAGATGTCTGAAAAAGCCCAGAATATATTTGAATACTGCGTGCAACAAATGGGATGTCCATTTCAGACTTTTTATGAGATCATCAGAAATGTTGGTCTCGTAAAAAGTCCCAGTTTGTCACCCTGAACTTGTTTCAGGGTCTCGTAAGCCCTTGATTTTGTTAGATGCTGAACCAAGTTCAGCATGACATTTTCTGTTTTTTTCGACTTTTTATGAGATCATCAGAAATAGATAACACAGGAAAACAGAATGATATTTGTATTCTTACAAGCAAAACCAAAGGGGAGGGTATGGGAGGCGGGAAATGAAGAATACTTTAAAGGCTTAAATTTGTTCAGAAATATGGTGTGCCTGTATAAAAAATGTTCACTTTTGGAGATTTGATTGAGCGTTTTAATATCACTTTTTTACGGATTTTAAAATAAAATTAGTTAGTTATGTTGATGCCATTAAATATGGTATAAAAATTGCTACATAAAGATTTTTGAAAAGGTTTCGAAATCTCTGTAATCGAGAGCGTAAGGTAGTTTTTCATAGCTTTCTTCATATTTCTCTTGACAAAGAAGAGATAAGAGGCTAATTTTAAACAAAATTTTTATTTAATCAAGATTATATAAATATCCTTTTTCCGTCATACCGGACCTGATCCGGTATACAGCTTTGCCTTTGGCGGAATTAAAAGAACTGGATTCCGGCTGGAGTTTACCCGTACCTGATGCGGGGCCGGAATGACGACTTTAATCGAAACCGTTAATTTATAGACAGATTCTAAATAAGGAGGTCGATATGAAAAGGCTGATGGGTTGCCATCTAATCGTTGCGCTTGCTCTCTCCCTCTGTTTTGCCTTATCCATTATGGCTCAGGAGAAGAAAGAGACAGAAGGGGTTTATACCATCAAGAAAGGGGATACGCTCTGGGACATATCGGAGAAATTTTTGAAAGACCCATTCCTCTGGCCGAAATTGTGGCAGAGAAATCCTTATATCACCAACCCCCACTGGATCTATCCGGGAAATCCTGTTCGCCTCTCTGCCTTTGAGGAGGCGAAGAAGGAAGAATCCCCCAAGGTGGTTGAGGAAAAGCCCAGGGAGGTAAAAGAGGTCAAACCAGAGGCGGCGGAGGTGAAAGAGGTGAAGGAGGTAAAGAAGGTTGAACCTCCTCCGGTCGTGGAGAAGAAGCCCGAGGTGATTGCAGAAAAGAAACCGGTTGAGGAGAAGAAGGTTATTCCGGAGATTCGTTCCGCAGGGTTTATTGCCGGGTTCGACTATAAGGGAATTGGCGTCATCCTTGACAACAAGGAGGGTAAGAATCTTATGGCGGAAGGCGATGTCCTTTACCTGGCCTTTAAGACGGCAGAAACCATTTCGATTGGAAATAAATATACGATTTTTCGGGCCTCGGACATCATTCGGGATCCTGTGACAGAGAAAAAGATAGGCAGAAAGTACAGCATCTCCGGGAATATCGAAATTATCGATCACTTCGGAAAATTTTATACGGCAAGAGTGCTTGAAGCCTTTGACGCGATCTATAACGGCGATATGATCCAGCCTTACTCAAAGGAGAAGATGGAGATCGAACCGAAGAGATAAGCGGCAAGCGGAATTTCCATTATAGCCTAACCCGGCGTAGCCGGAACCAAACAGGGTTGAAATTCCAAATACCAAATTGCAAATCCCAAATAAATCCCAAATTTCAATCTCTAATGACCAAAACGCCTTTCTTCTGTTTGGAATTTGGACCATTGGAATTTATTTGTAATTTGGTGCTTGTAATTTGGTGCTTCTACTGCGTAACCAAACTATTGTTGCCATTTTGCGCACAATTTTA
>JAGXSW010000188.1 GCA_018333715.1 Syntrophaceae bacterium
TGGGACTGAAATCAACGATCGAATTCCTGATTGAAAATGGGGGAGAAGATTAGGCAACGTAGCCATTACCTCTTGGACATCTTTTTCATCTCGAATCAGGATGAAAATGCTCGACTTGGTCTTCATTAAATATTCATTGACCGAACCTGTCAAAGGAAAAATATCCCCAACACGGCGGTCTGGCACATCAAGTCCAAGTGCGTAGGCAACCGTAACAGTATTGTTCTTGAAATTGGTAATATTAATTGAAATCCTGTTGAAAGGGATGAGTTTGTGTACTTCTTCAGCGAAGCGCTGATAAACTTCTTCGATATTGAGGGTTGAGCTGATAATCCGCCCAATCTCCGCTATGGCAACATTCTCTTTGGCCAGATTCTTTGATTCTTCTTCACTCCTATGCAGAGCCTCCTCTGCTTGTTTGCGTTCACTGATATCTCTGGCCCAGACCTGAATTCCGGGTTCTCCTAAAAAACTGATAACTTTGGCGTGGATCTCCCCCCAAAATGAAGAGCCATCTTTTCGAAGGAATTTTACCTCATAGGTGGATGGGACAGATTCTCCTTGCATACGCGCCTTCGCTCTTTCCCGCGTGAGAGCCTGATAGTCAGGATGATAGACGAGCCAGTGGTCAAGCCCTACTAATTTACCTTCTTCAAAGCCAAGCATTTTATGGAGGCGACGATTGGCAAAGATGATCCCGCCCCCCTTTTGAATGAAAATTCCGTCAAAACTCTCCTCAACCAGAGTCCGGTATCGTTCTTCACTCTTTTCAATGGCTTCTTCGAGCTTCTTACGTTCGGTGATGTCCCGAGAGATACCGCGAAATCCTATCGGTTGACCCGATGAATTTTTTCTTAAGGAAACGGATGCTTCAATATATAGCTTTGTCCCGTCTTTTCTAATAACACCCCAATCGAAACCTTTGGTAGGTTCTCCTGTTCTGTAGACATTATTGAAAGCTTGGTATAATTTTTTTGCGTTTTCCTCATCCATATACTGCCGGTTATTCATGCCAATGACTTCATCTCTGGAATAACCGAGCATTCGGCAGACTGAATCATTGAAAAAGGTAAAATTACCGGAAAGGTCCACCTCAAAATAGCCATCTTCGATGTTTTCAAGAATGGCTCGATATTTTTCCTCTGACTCCCGAAGTGCTTCTTCATCTCGTTTTCGCTCAGTAATATCGCGGACATATTCAATGGCGCCTTTTACCTTTCCATCTGCGGCATCAAAAAGAGGGAAACTATATAGTTCAAGCCACCCGACACCTTTTCCATTTGCTCCTGTTCTTGGAATAATTTTATAATTAGCCCTCCCAGTCTTCATCGCCTGGTATGTTGGGCAATCTTCGCATCGTTCATTTATCCGGAGGTAGGCCTCATAGCATTTCTTTCCGACAAGCGGCATGGCGTGGGAATACCACTTTTCCATTGTCGGATTTACAAGAACGATGTTCATATCCCTGTCGAGGATACTGATGCCATCCTGTATACTTGTAAAGATGTTTCTAAAAAGTTGGGTACTTGTTTTAGGGTCACTTCTCTTGTTGTCATGCTGGTCTGTTTTTTTCTTCTTTTTTCCCATCTCCCTTTGCCTTACTTTGACATTCAGTTTCATATTATAAATAAAATAGCAATATTTGTTCCAAAATGTTCCAAATTTTCATAAAAATTCAAATACTGCGCCTATGTGTTTAATATTAAAGATGTATTCAGGTATTAAAGGCGTGGAGTAAGTAAATTATTAAGAAGGGGTAATACGCTAAAAGTGGATAATTTATGACAAATTCGCAAAAATGATGACAATTTTGGACAAAAAAAGAGAATGGAATAATGGAATAGTGGAATGATGGAATAATGGGTGAAGATGTAAAAAGAAAGAGAAGCACAATTTCCAGAGCTTGACATTGAAGGAACATTTATTTATAAATAACCCATGCAAATAACTGAAGAAATAAGAACTTCGCTAAGGCGGGAATACCTACTCTGCTCAAATGCTATTGCTTTTTATAAAAGGGCAATAAAGGATTTTGAACAAAAATACAATTTATCTACACGGGCCTTTTTGAAGAAATTTGAGGCAGGCGAAGTAGGGGATGATGCCGATTATTTTGATTGGTATGGTTTCGCTAAACTTCTTGACCAATGGCAGAAAACACAATCTGCCATCCGTTCAGAATTGTAGCGCCCCCATTTATTGGGGGCGAATTCAGAATCTTCGTCGGCAATAAATGCCGACGCTACATCTTGTTTGTTTTCTAACAACTGCCCCGAAGGGGGCACCTCCCGTGGTCGGGTCTTATCGACTTCCGGGCGAAGTCCCGGACGAGGCGTAGCCTCTTATCCACACCACAAGCACACTCCCGATAACGTCATACCCTCATCTGAGACCTCCCTTAAAGATGTCCTGAAAGAAATAAGCGCCATCATCATTGGGAAACCTTAAGCCATAAATAAAAATGGAAGACAAAAGGTGGAAGCCAGGAGGCAGAAGGCAGGGGTCAGTATAAATCCCGTCATTCCAATATTCCACTATTCCAATTGTGATGATCTCGTAAAAAGTCGTCTCACCGGTCCTGCGGCAGGAACCATTGTCCAGTGTTTTATAAGTGTCTGGGATTACTGGATTCCGGCTTTCGCCGGAATGACGGTCATTAGAATTTTTCGATTTTTTACGAGACCATCAATGGTTACTTTGTTTTTTCTTTCAACGCTGCCAGCACCTTCTCAGGAGTAATCGGAAGTTCTTTAATTCTCACCCCTACCGCATCGTAAATGGCATTGGCAATGGCAGGGGCCGTGGGGACGAGGCCTGGTTCGCCAATGCCTTTGGCTCCGAAGGGACCAGAGGGGTCGTCTGTTTCGATCACAACAGCTTCAATATTCGGAACATCGGCGGCGGTTAGGATCTTATAATCCCGGAAATCTGGGTTGATCACCTTTCCGTTCTTAAGAATGAGCTGTTCAGTCAGGGCATATCCGATTCCCATTGCCGCCCCGCCATAGACCTGACCTTCTAAAAGCATCGGGTTAATCGCCCTGCCCACATCGTGGGCGGCTACATATTTCAGGATTTTAACCTGACCTGTCTCTTTGTCCACCTCGACCTCAACACCGTGTGTCCCGTAGGCATAGGTGACGGATAGATTTCCCTTGAATTCCCTATCGAGGTTTTCATTGGGAGGATCATAAAAATGCTCTGCCATAACCATTCTTCCGCCGGCGGTGTAGTGTGAAGCCCTGAGGATCTTTCCAAGAGGAGATTTCTTTTCCGGATCCAGTTTTGAAAAGATGGTGCGATCACGAATATCGAGATTTTCAGGGTTCTCTCCGAGAGATCGGGAAGCCACTTCGAGGAGTTGTTCCTTCACTTTTTTGGAAGCGCCTCTGGCTGAATTTCCTGCCACGAAGGTCGTTCGGCTGGCATGGGCTCCCACATCCCAGGGGCAGATGTCCGTATCGGTGTGGGTGACAATTACATCTTCTACCCTCACCCCGAGTTCTTCGGCGACGATCTGAGCGATGACCGTATCGGCTCCCTGTCCCATATCCGTGGCGCCGGTGATGACATTGACTGTTCCGAAATCATCGATCTTAATGATTGTTCCACAACCGTCCGATTTGTAGACCCGGGCGCCTCCTCCTACATGGATCATCGATGCCATGCCAATTCCTCTTCCATCCCTTTTCCCCCGGTTCTGGCGCCAGTCTAACTTTTGGGCCACAACATCGATGCATTCCCTCAAGCCGCAGGTGGTGATGTTGAAATGCTGAGGGGTGACTTCTCCGGGCGTATTGGCGTTTCTCATTCTGAAGTCCAGGGGATCGATTCCAGCCATTTCAGCAAGGGCGTCAATTTGAGACTCAATGGCAAAGGTCGCCTGGGGGTTCCCATATCCTCGAAAGGCCTGGGAATAGGTGTTATTGGTATAGACGCATTTCGCCACATATCGAACATTGGGAACTTTATAGAGAGAGGAGATGGGCATCATCATGACCGAAGGCGTGGTCGCTCCCCAGGAGGTATAGGCTCCGTTATCGAGAACCATCCGGACATCCCTGAAAGTGAATGTTCCATCTTTTGTGCAGCCCTGGGCGATATCAATGACCGCAGGCTGTCTCGGCGAGGTGGCGAAAAACTCCTCTTCACGGGTGAAAATGATCTTCACAGGCTTACGGGTCTTGTAGGCCAAAAGGATGGCGATGTATTCATAGGCGTAGGTGTCGAGTTTGCTTCCGAACGCCCCTCCGATCGTTGTCTTGATCACCCGGGCCTTTTTCCCCTCGAGCCCCATGGCAGCAAGCGCCTCCGTGTAATCCCGCTGTGCCAGCGCGGGAATCTGGGTATTGCTATATATCGTGAGATTGTTCCTGAGATCGAACCGAGCAACGCATCCGCTCGTTCCCATGCAGCAGTGGTTGACCCAGGTGAGTTTGAACCGGTCCTCTGCGACATGGGCCGAATTTTTTCTTGCTTCGTCCACATCTCCAGCGACAAGCCTCCATGGAAGGTTGAGGATATTGGTCGGTTTTTTCTCCTTTCCGCCCAAATGCTCCTCATGGATGAGGAGCGCTCCTTCTTTCATTGCATCTTCCGGATCGAAGATGGCAGGAAGGATTTCGTATTCGACTCTGATCAAGCCCAATGCTTCCTCGGCAATATCCGGGTCTGTCGCAGCGACGGCCGCAACCTCATCGCGGTAGGAACAAACCTTATTCGCCTTCAGAGGCATATTGTCCTTGTAAAAACCGAATTTGATGAGCGGCGTATTATATCCCGTTAAGACTGCCTTGACCCCCGGGAGTCTCTCGGCCGCAGAGGTGTCCATATTGAGAATTCTTGCATGGGGATGGGGGCTGTAGAGGATTTTCCCCCAGAGCATCCCCGGGACTTTAAGGTCCTGGATATAGACCGCCTTTCCTGTGACTTTGTCCTCGGCATCCATTTTGGGAATTCGTTTTCCGATGTTGATGAAGTCTTGCATGAAACCTCCTTAAGCAGGTCAGGAGACCTGCTTCTACCCGATGATTCTTTGTTATTTGGCAGGTCAGGAGACCTGCCCCTACCCTGGTAGTTTCGAGGTTTCTAACCCTCACAGGGTAGTTTCGGGTCTCCTGACCCGAAATAACGCTTGATGTCTGAAAATTCGTATTGGAATATGTCGTTACATAGACCTTTTCTCAAAGGGTTTTGATACATATATCTTAATTTCTCAGTTAATTTCTTTTCGCTGAGAATGTTAAAATCGTAATAATCCGGCTGCCATAATTGATAAGTGTGTCCTTTCTTCTTTGGAATCGGGAGCTGGATTTTAAATAGTGTTTCTTTATCCCATACCAAAAGATATTCAATGGCTTTTTTTGCAATATATTTCTTTATATCTCGTATGATGTCTGGAAGGTCAGGAGACCTTCCGCTACCCGCGGGTTGATTATTGCTCGGAAGGTCAGGAGACCTGTTGTTACCCAGTGATTCGCAAATCATGTGAATATGATCGGGCATGACAATAAATCCTTTTAATTTAAAATCCCCTCGTTCTTCATAGAACAACAAAGTGTTTACAGCTGCTTTAGCGATGTCTTTGTACTTAAATATCTCGACACGCTTATTTGTGACCATCGTAATAAAATGGTAGCCTTCGTTATATTTTCGTTTTTTCGATGGAAGGTCAGGAGACCTTTCGCTACCCGCGGGTTGATTATTGCTCGGAAGGTCAGGAAACCTGCCGCTACCCATTGGTCTATCCATCACTGTTTCGTGCTTCGAATTTATATTTTTTTGCTTGCTTCTTTAATAGCCTGGATGATCTGGAGATAACCGGTGCAGCGGCAGAGATTTCCCGCGATTGCGTTGCGGATCTCCTCCTCGGTGGGTTTCGGAGTTTCATCGAGAAGGGCCTTGGCCGACAAGACCATTCCGGGCGTACAGAAGCCGCACTGGACGGCTCCATTCTCGACAAAAGACCGCTGGATGGGGTGGAGATTCCCATCAACATCAGCCAATCCTTCAATCGTGATGACGTTTTTTCCATCCGTCTCCATTACGGGAAAGATGCAGGAATTGACGGCTTTCCCATTGATAAGGACGGTGCAGGCGCCGCATTCTCCCAGGCCACAGCCTTCCTTGGTTCCGGTGAGTTCCAGTTTCTCCCTCAGAACCTGTATCAGGGTGAGGTTGGGTTCAGCCTCGATTTGGACGGGTTCGCCATTTAGTTTGAAATGAATGGTCTGTTTCATCACTTAACGTTCCTTTCTACGAAATGATTTTCCCCCCCGGATACCCGCCTGCAATGGGCAGGAAAGAGGGCGGGTTAGTCACCCTCGAACAATGAAAATTGAGTAGGGGCGGCTCTCTGTGGCCGCCCTATGTGGGAGCCCACAGAGGGGCTCCCCTACGTTTTTTTTGATTGGAACGCTGTTATTTTCTAGGCAATTTCACAGACTGCTTGATGGCTTTTGCAACAAGAACTGCGACCATTTCTCTCCGGTATTCCGCAGAACCCCGGATATCGGTGATTGGAGAGCACTCCTGTTTGGCCCAATCCCCCGCCCTTATGATGAGGCGTTCATCGAGGAGATTTCCCTCAAGAATCTTTTCTGTCTCTTTTGCCCTCAGGGGAGTTGGGGCCACTGCGCCGAGTGCGATCCGGGCCCGTTCGCATATCCCTGTTTTTGGATCAAGGGTTAAGAGAACAGCCACATTGACCACAGAAAGATCCACGCTCTTTCGCCGCCCCAGCTTCAGATAGGCTCCCAGACTATTGGGAGGAGGAGAGGGCAGGATGATCTCCTTTAAGATCTCTTTTTTATCGAGGGCGGTTTCACCGGGTCCAAGAAAGAAAGATGGGAGGGAAAGGCGTCTCTCTTCCATCCGGCTTACAAGAAGAACCTCTGCTTCATAAACGAGCAGGGACGGAGCCGTTTCAGCCGAGGGAGAAGCCGTGCAGAGATTGCCGCCGAGGGTTGCCACATTGCGGATCTGAACCGAGCCGAGAACGCTGGAGGCCTCCGCCAGAAGGGGGAATCTCTTTTTGATCCGTTCGGACTGTTCGATGGTCCGGTGAGTGACCAGCGCCCCGATTTTAAACGTCCCATTAGACTCAATTTGATCCAGCCCCTGGATTCCCTGGAGGGAGATGAGGACATCAGGGGATATCTTTTTCTGCTTGTTCATCACGATGGCATCGGTTCCGCCCGCGATCAATCTTGCCTTGTCCCCGTATTGACTTAGAAGAGAAAGGGCCTCCTCAAGGGTATGGGGTTTGAGGTAGTCGAACTTTTTCATAGACGCCTCCGTTTCTCGCGGTAATCATTGCCGAGATAAGCCTTCTTAACCCCTTCGTCTTCGATTAAAACCTTTGCGTTTCCTTCCATGGTAATTCTGCCGGTCTCGAGCACATAGGCCCGATCAGCGATCCTGAGCGCGGCCCTTGCATTCTGCTCAACGAGAAGGATCGTCGTTCTATCCTCCTGCAATTTACGGATGACATTAAAAATCTCTATGACGACGAGGGGAGCCAAACCCAGAGAGGGTTCATCCAGGAGCATCAATTGGGGTCTTCCCATGATTGCCCGTCCGATGGAGAGCATCTGTTGCTCCCCGCCGCTCAATGTGCCGGCTTTTTGTTCTCTTCTTTCCTTAAGAATGGGGAAGAGTTCCATCACATAGCGGAGGTCTTTTTCAATATCTTTTCTCGATTCTCTGGAGAATCGGAGAAACGCCCCAAGTTCCAGATTTTCGAAGACAGTGAGAGGGCCAAAGAGTTGCCTTCCCTCGGGCACATGAACAATTCCCTGTGCAACGATTTTCTCCGGAGAGCGCCGGGAGATCTCGGTCTTATTAAAGCGGATAGAGCCTGTTCGGGGCGGAGTGACTCCCGAAACCGTGTTCAGAAGGGTTGATTTGCCCGCGCCATTCGAGCCGATGAGGGCGACGATCTCTTCCTTTTCGATATGGAGAGAGAGGTCTTTCAGGGCATGGATCTGACCATAGTAAGTATTGATGAGGTCAATGTTGAGCATCCTTCATTCCTCTCCCAGGTAGGCCTGAATCACTTTTGGATCCTTCTGTACTTCTTCGGGGGTTCCTCCTGAGATCTTCTGCCCATAGTTGAGGACTGTAATTTTATCAGAGATTCCCATCACCAGGTTCATATCATGTTCAACCAGGATGATCGTGATTCCCATCTTTTTGATCTTCAATATCAGTTCCGCCATCTCTTCTGTCTCCCTGATGTTGAGACCTGCGACAGGTTCGTCAAGGAGGAGGAGTTTTGGTTTTCCGGCGAGGGCCCGGGCGATCTCGAGGCGTTTTTGCTCTCCGTAGGGAAGGCTGGAGCTGAGCCAGTCTGACTTGCTTTCGAGATGGAAGAAGCGGAGCAGGGAGGCCCCCTCTTCGGCCACCCGCCTCTCCTCCCTTTTAACCTTCGGAAGATGGAGGAGACAGTTTAGAAATTCTGATTCGGTCTGAGTATGAAGGCCGACCATGACATTCTCGAGGACGGTCATGTTGTGAAAGACCTGAAGGTTCTGGAAGGTCCGGGTGATTCCCTGATAGGCGATATGGAACGGTTTGAGTCTGGAAATCGTCTTACCTTCGAAGATGATCTTTCCGGAGGTGGGAGGATAAATTCCTGTGATGAGGTTGATCAGGGTGGTTTTGCCTGCGCCGTTAGGCCCGATGATCGCCGTGATCTCATTCCGTCTGACCTCGAACGAAACGTCGTTGAGTGCGGCGACCCCGCCAAAATACTTCCGAATCCCCTCAGCCTTCAATATGATTTCGGAATTCATAACTCTAAACTCTAAACTCTCCTCCTCTTTTTTCAATCATAGATTTAATCTTTCGCCTTCGATAGAAGTTGTAGAAGCCGACCACAATCCCTTCCGGAAGAAAGACAAGGACAAGGGTGAGGATGGCCCCATAAGCGATGATATTATATTTTTCTGCGACATGAAGGAACTCTGAAAGAACGGTCAGAAGGCCTGCTCCGAAAAAAGCGCCCCAGACGCTTCCCATTCCTCCCACGATGACCATAGTGACCGCCTGGATGGAGTAATAGAAGTCGAAGCTCCGGGGGCTGATGAAGGTGATGTAATGGGCATAGAGGCTTCCTGCAAGGGAGGCGAAGACGGCGCTCAGGACAAAGACCTTGGTCTTGTATTTATCCGTATCGATTCCCAGGGTGTTGGCGGCCACTTCACTGCCGTGGATGGCCTTAAGCGCCCTTCCCACACGGGAGTTGACCAGGTTAACCGAGACGAGAATGCAGAAGAACACAAACGTCCAGATCAAATAGAAATTTTTGAAATCATTATCAAAGACGAATGCGCCGATGGAAAGGTGTGGAATTCCGGGGAAACCGGATGGACCTCCTGTGATCCGGTCCAGTTCCACCATGAAGATGTGAACAATGATGCTGAATCCGAGCGTGGCCATCACCAGGTAGTGGCCCTTTAATTTGAGGGAAGGGTAGCCGACGAAGTAGGCGACCATCCCGGTGATGATCATGGCGAGGACGATCGTCGGCCAGGGGGGGAATCCGAAGGTGGCGGTGAAAATGGCGGAGAGATAGGCTCCCATCCCGTAGAAGGCGGCATGGCCCAGGGAGATCTGTCCTGTAAAACCGATGAGCAGATTGAGGCCGATGACCACGATGGTATTGAGGCCGACGATATTCATCACCATGAAGTGGTATTTATTCTTTACGAACAGTGGAATGAGGATGATAGCGAGGGCAAATATAATTAAAAATAAGGTCTCTTTCTTTCGGGTGAACGGCGCCATAGATTTAAATCGATTTCTCATTGCAAAATTAGCATTGCAATTTTAATGGTTTCGCAAAAAGTCGTCTCACCGGTGAAAACCGGTGTCCAGGGTTTTGTATGAAATTACTGGATTCCCCGATCAAGTCGGGGAATGACGATCTTTAGTTTTTTTGACTTTTTAAGAAACCATCAAATTTGCATTTTCCAATGATCTCTTTTTACACCCGCTCTGACTCCCCATAACCTAATAGTCCTGTCGGTTTGAAAAAGAGGACGAGCAGGAGGATCAAAAAGGCAAAAGCATTCTTAAACTTGGAAGAGATCAATCCGGCGCCGAGGGATTCCAGGACCCCCAGAATCAGTCCTCCGGCAACGGCGCCCGCATTATTTCCATAGCCGCCCAGGATTGCGGCAGAGAACCCCTTAAGGGCCAGCATGATTCCGGTGTCATAGGAGGAGGTGGTGATGGGCGCGATGATCATTCCTCCCACGGCGCCGATTCCTCCGCTCATGGCAAAAGAGAGCAAAACCATCCGGTTGACGCTGATCCCCATGAGGGAGGCGGCCTTTCGATTGACTGCCGTGGCTCTCATCGCCTTTCCGATCAGGGTTCGATGAAAAAAGTATTGGAGAAAAATGACGACCCCGACCGTAATGCCAAAGATCCAGAGGTGTTGAGGAAGGATGGCTGCGCCTAAAATACGGATCACATTCTCTCCGGAGAAAGAGGGGAGGGGGACATTATCAGGGCCCCATGCCAGAAGCGCCGTTCCCCGGATGGTTGAGGAGAGGCCGATTGTGATGAAGACGAGGACGATGATGGCCTTCGATCTGGCGGCCCGGATAGGTCCTCTTTCGATCAGAGCGCCCAGAAGGATTATCGTTGCCATGGAGAGAAAGAAGGAGAGGATGAGGGGAATTCCCAGAAGCGAATAATAGGTATACATCATCATCCCGCCCAGGGTGACAAACTCACACTGGACAAAGTTGACGATCCCCGTGGCGTTGTGGATGATATTAAAACCAAGGGCCACCAGGGCATAGATGGCCCCTATGGTGAGGCCGGTAAGGACAAATTGCAGTATCTGCTCGTAAATTCCCATGACGAGGCATCTCTGATTGTGAAAAGAGTTGCGATTGACGGGTTAAAACTGGCCGAAGCCCCTGTCAGGGACTTCGGCCTCAGTTTTTATTCAACCAATGTAAATCTTCCCTTTTCCGCTTTCACCAGAGCGATATCTTTCACCGTTGTCCCGGTGTGGTCTTCAGATGAGAGGTTGTAAACTCCGCTGAGTCCAACGTAGCCCTTCATTCCTTCGAGACCATCTCGGATCTTGGCCCGGTCAGGTCCTGCCTTCTTAATGGCTTCGAGGAGAAGATAGGCGGCATCCGCTCCGTAAGCCACCATCGTTCCCGGCGTGTCTTTGAAACGCGCTTCATATTCTTTGATGTAATCTACGAGTTTTTTCTTTTGAACATCGGAGTCAGGAAGCTTATCCGCCACTACGATTTTGGTCGAAGGCATCATCACCCCTTCTGCGGCATCGCCTGCCAGTCTAAAGAAGATGGGCTCGGCGGCGCCGTGGCACTGAAAGAGGGGGACCTTAATGCCGAGGGCGCGGGCATTCTTAGTAGTAATGCCCATCGGAGGACCAATGGTCCATATGATGATGGCCTGAGGGCCTCTCGCATTGATGCGGGTCAATTGAGCGGTCATGTCCACATCTTTCATGTCGAAGGTCTCTTTTGCCACAAGCTCAAATCCATGCTTGGCCGCCAGCCGGTCCACAATGGCCGCCCCATCCTTTCCAAAGCCATCCGAGGCATGGAGAAAGCCAACTTTGTTGAGGTTATGTTTCTTCAGATGGAGAGCAATTCGTTCCATGGCGTCGGCGGCCCGGTAGGGCGATTTGAAGATCCATTTTCTAACGGGCGTGATGATGACGTCTCCACCGGCATGCATGAAGGTGGGAATTCCCTCCTTTTCGAGTGTGGGGATCATGGCCATTCCCGTATCGGTCCGGGTTGGTCCGATCAGGGCGACGATCGGTTGTGTCTCGACCATCTTTTTGAGGACCATGACGGCCTTGGTGGGATCGCTTTCGTCGTCACCGACCACCATCTCGACCGGTCGGCCTCCCACTCCGCCTTTTTTGTTAAATTCATCGATGGCGATCAGGACGGAATTCCTCTGCGCCACCCCGATGTGGGCTCCGGGGCCGGTCAGGGAAAAGATCGCTCCGATCTTGATGGGTTCGGCTCCATCGCTGATACCCGAAGAGAACATGCAGAATCCAAAAACAAGAATAATCAATAATCCTTTTTTCATATTTTATCACCTCCGGCATAATGGATAGTAAAACAAACCTGAAACTTCTTTCTCCTTAAGATTTAACGACGGGCATCCCTCCTTTGTGATGGTTTCTGTTCTAATTGTCTTGTCAAGTCACCGATCAAATTTCATGGATACTGTATACAGTAATATCAACCTTGTCAAGTTCTTTATCCGGTCTTTGCCTCTCCGTCCACAATCATGAATCTAAGACTCGTCCCGGTGGTCGAAGACCCGCTTGCTCTTCCGTTCTGATCTCGGGAGCGAACCGTAATCGACCACTTCCACTTTACCGCTTACCAGTATCTGTTTTTTAATCTCCTCCTCAATGGTTCCGGCCAAAGCTCCGTCTCCTGAGAGGGACGCTCCTTCGGCTCTCTCCAGCTTGATGGTCATATAATCCTTTCCATCCTCCTTGCGATGCAGATGAATCTGGTATTCACTCCCAGCCCCTTTTGTCCCGGAGAGGATGTGATCGATCTGGCCCGGATAGATATTGACCGCCCGGATAATGAACATATCGTCGGATCTTCCGAGGAGACGATCATGTATGGGGAGGATGGACCCGCAGGAACACCGTTTGGGAATGAGCCGGGTCAGGTCCCGGGTGCGGTAACGCACCAGGGGGGCGGCTTCTTTACGGAGGGTGGTGACCACCATCTCACCGGTCTCTCCGGGTTGAACCGGCTGGAGCGTTTCGGGGTTGAGAAGCTCAAGAATATAATAATCGGCCCAGTAATGAATCCCCTCATGATAAACACAATCAATGCCAGTTCCCGGACCATAGAGTTCCGTGAGGCCGGTGATGTCGAAGACATGTTCCACTCCGAGAAGTTCCTTCATCCTCGTTCTCATGGCATCGCTCGAACGCTCCGAACCCATGATCACTTTTTTTAATGCGATCTTGTCGGTCAACCCTCTTTTTTCCACTTCTTCTCCCATGAGGAGGGCCATCGAGGCTGTAGCACATAGGACGGTCGACTGGAAGTCCTCCAGAAACTGGCACTGCATATCGATATTTCCGGGACCGATGGGGATGGCCATGGCGCCCAACCGTTCGACCCCCGACTGAAAACCCACACCGGCTGTCCAGACACCATAGCCCACAGCGATCTGGACACGATCTTTCGTCGTCAGACCGGCCATCTCATAACAGCGGGCGAACATATTGGCCCAATCGTTAATATCTTTCTGCGTATAGCAGAGAACCTTCCGCTTGCCCGTGGTTCCCGAGGAGGCGTGAATGCGAACAATTTTTTCAAAAGGGGTGGAGCGCAGAGGAAAGGGGTATCCCTCCTGAAGGTCTTTGGCTGTCGTAAAAGGAAGTTTTGAGATATCTTTTAGAGTTTTAATATGCTTTGGTTTAACTCCTGCCTTGTCGAATCGTCTCTGGTAAAACTCGGAATTCTTATAGGTATGGTTGACTGTTTTCTGAAGCCCCTCTAATTGAATCCGCTTGAGTTCTCTCTCGGTGCGAATCTTCGGCATGAAACTCTTTCCCATATCTTCCTCCGGATTAAATTCGTTCTTATCCTATATAAAAAACAGAGCTCCGTCAAGAATGTACGGATAATAATTTATCGGCCTTTCATGTGAACCTTTTTTCCTTTTCAATGTCAAAAGAGTGGGCTTTCTCTTTTTTGAATAAAGCCTGCTGGCTGATCGATATCAAAGCCACTGAACCGATGATGATTGTGGCAGCAATGATCGTAAAGACAGTGACCGGTTCTCCGGCGATGAGGTGGCCAAGCAAGACCGCAACCACAGGGATGATCGATGAGATCGATGGTTCCTGGACCCATCAGGGATCAATCCTTTTGCGGTCATTTCCCTTCTTTAAACTTTCTCTCAGTTTTCTTGTTAATTCTTCCTCCACTTTCAGTGTTTCAGGATGAATGGCGACCCCATAATCGTCTCTGGCTTTTTCGAGGCTGACATATCCTTCGAGCACATCTCTCTCGACCCTTTCAGGTTCACGCTCCATGGGATTCCCACAGCCTCCTCCGCCGGCCGCATCGATTGTCACTACATCCCCTGGTTTAAGCTGCGTCAAACCAAAAGGATTTCCAGGGACTCCATTGACCAGGAATTGTGCCCTGGCTCCAGGGTTTCCACCAAAGAGCCCTTCTGGGGCATGGATGTGCCTTCCTGCCTGGATTCCAAGATTAACAGGTGACTGAGGTCCATACTGATCATCTGGGATTCTAAAGACCTCCCTTTGTCCAAGACCTCCCTTCATCCTGCCCGGCCCCCCTGAATCGACAAGGAGTTCCCTTTTCTCAATGATCAGAGGCGTGTCGCTTTCGATTATTTCAACGGGCGTGTTCGCGCCGTTGGCGGGAAAGATGTAAACATAATGCCCGTCACTGGAGGCGCTGGCTCCCATTCCCCCCCCCCTGATGATCACGGAATGCCAGGGTTTCCCATTCCTCCTTTTCCCATAGAAAACATTCATCTGAGCGGGTGTTCCTCCGCTTGCGGCAATCACTTTATTGGAGGCGACTCCGGAGAGGGCTCGATAAATAATCTCGGTCAGAAAATGTCCGATGACGAGCCGCGCCGCCACGGCCGCGGGGAATTTGCAGTTGACCACCGTGCCCTCCGGCGCCTTGAGTGTGATGGGACTTGCGCAGCCGTCGTTGTTAGGGATGTCCGGGCCAAACATGCTTTTTATGGCCATGAATACATAGGCATAGGTGAAGTTATAAACGACATTTCCTCCCCAGTTCACCTGAGGGGAGGATCCATTTAGGTTCACGATGATATCGCTTCCCTTGACTTCAACCGTTGTTTTAATCACCACATCTTGTTGGCCCTTCATCTGCTCGATCATGCCTTCAGCTTGATAGATACCATCCGGAATCTTCTCAATCTCTTCCCTCATGCTCTTTTCTGTGCGGCTGATAATCTGGTCTGCCAGGTCATCGAGATGATCCAACCCATTTTCCCTGAGCATCTGACAGATCTTCTCGGCGCAGACATGGTTGGCTGCAATCTGAGATCGAATATCTCCAATCACCTCATCGGGAGTCCGGACATTCCAGCGGATCATGTCCATCACGGATTGGTTCAGGATTCCTCCGTCGTAGAGTTTCACGAGCGGGATGAAGAGTCCTTCCTCGAAGACATCATGATTGTCAGAGGAGACACGACCTCCGATATCCGAGTGATGAAAAACGCAGGCGGTAAAAGCAACCAATTTTCCATTGTAAAAGACAGGACTCATGACACAGACATCATTCAGATGTCCTGCCAGAGCCCAGGGGTCATTGGTAATGAAGATGTCCCCGGGTTCGTAGGTTTCCAGAGGAAGCTTGGTTACAAGATTCTTGATTCCCAGCGCCATGGCTCCGGATTGGCCGGGTGTTGCGAAGGATCCCTGCGCCAACTCTCTCCCTTTCTGGTCCGTGAACATGCAGGTATAATCATGGGCATCCCTGAGCAAGCTGGAGAAGGCGGTCCGGGCAACTGCGCTATCCGCTTCATCCACAACGGAAATCAATCTTCGCCACAGTATTTCTAACGTAATGGGGTCAAAGGTTCCTCCCATTTTCTCCTCCTTGAGAAATACGAATGACAGGAACAGATTCTATTTGTGTAATTCGTTTCCATTCGTGCTATTCGTTTTTAAGGTTTATCCACAGGAATCCAAAATCATCCACTGAAATCGAACCATCCTCGCCGACAATGACCGTGGACTCTTTTTCTTCAATAATAGCAGGCCCTTTGAAGGTTGCCTTCGGAAAAAGCTGGTAGCGATCATAGACCGTGTAAAAGATAAAGTCTTTTGCCTTAGGGGAGTAAGCCTTGCGCTTCCCTTTGATTGCCTTAATCAGAGAATCTCCCGTCTTATTAATATGTTGAAATTGAATCAGCCGTTCAGGGAGACTCGCTCTGACTTTGAAATTGATGAACTCCACTTCGGAATCGGGATACGTCCTTCCGTATAATTTTTCATAGACCTCATCAAATCTGCGGCGGACCTCCTCCCTCCCCATCTTTGCGAAATCTCTTCCGGAAATCGGGACGTTGGTTTCCGAACCCTGGCCGACAAAGCGCATATCAAGAGATCTTTCGAATTGGATATCTTTTTCTGAGGCCTGTTTCTTGAGTATCTTTGCCGCCTCCTCTTCCAGTTCCTTCAAAATCCCTTCAATTTCATTAAAATCAGAAGCCGTTAGAGCAACCTTGTGACTTCTGAGCAGGTCAAAGGCTCGAGGGGCGGTAAAAAAGCCAAGAGCCGAGCCCACTCCGGCGTTGGGCGGGACAAGCAGGCGGGGAGCCCCCAATTTTTTAGCAAGACCATAGGCATGTACCGGTCCTGCTCCACCAAAGGCAACAATCGTTACGAGGCTGGGGTTTCCTCCTTTTTCGGCGATGTGTGTTTTGGCGGCGGCGGCCATAGTTTCATTGATAAGGTCGTGGATTCCCCATACGGCCTGGATGAATTTGACCCCCAGAGGCCTGGCCACCTTTTCCTCGACCCCGAGTCTTGCTGCTTCCTTGTCGAGCTTCATTTTACCGCCAAGGAAGTAATTCTCATCGAGATAACCCAGCAGGAGATCGGCATCGGTGACACAAGGGTCCATCCCTCTTATGCCATAACAGATGGGTCCAGGATCTGCGCCGGAGCTTTCCGGCCCCACCTGAAGTGTTCCCAGGCGACTCACCCTTGCGATGCTTCCGCCTCCTGCCCCAATCTCCATCAAGTCAACGACAGGCACCTGAATGGTTAGTCCGCTTCCCTTCATAAATCTCTGGACACGGCCGACTTCAAATGTTGGGACGACGCCGGCCTCCCCTTTCTGAATCAAGCAGGACTTGGCGGTTGTGCCTCCCATATCGAAACAGAACATTTCTGGAATATTGAAAAGCCGGCCATAAAATTGACCCGCAATGACTGCAGCCGTAGGTCCTGACTCGATGATTCGGACCGGAAACTCTGACGCTGTTTCGACAGAGGTGACTCCTCCACTGGAAAGCATGATGAAGAGTTTCCCCTTAAAGCCAATGGCCTCCAGCCTTTTCGCCAATTTGGAAAGGTATCGACCTGTCAGAGGTTTCACATAGGCGTTGGTGACTGTGGTGCTTGTTCTCTCGTACTCCTTAATCTGCGGCAAGACCCTGAAGGATATGGAGACCGATATTTCGGGCGCTTCCTTTTCAATGATCTCTTTGAGCATCAGTTCATTGGCCGGGTTCTCGAAAGAGTTGATCAGGCAGACCGCAATCGATTCCACACCAAGCTTGAGAATCGCCCGAACGACCTGTTTTGCCTCACGGGGATCCAACGGCTTCAGGACGCTTCCATCGCTTCGGATTCTCTCGTCCACTTCAAAACGGAGATGCCGCGGGATGAGAGGTTTTGGAAATTCGGCGAACACATCGTAAGGGGCATATCGAATTCCCCTCCCGATCTCCAGGACATCCCTGAAGCCCTTTGTGGTGATCAGCCCTGTTTTGGCTCCCTTTCTCTCGATAATCGAATTGATGACCAGGGTTGTTCCATGAATCACTTCATCGAGTTTCTCCACGAAATCCGGAGTATATTTCTCCATTCCTCGAATTCCATCCTCCACGGCATCCGAGGGGTCTCTGGGGGTGGTCAGACATTTGTAAGTTTTTATCTCTCCGGTTTGATCGTTCAGCAGGACAAAATCGGTGAAGGTGCCTCCAATGTCACAACCCAGCCGATAAACCTTGTCAGCCATGAATACCTCCGAAAATATAAAATGCGGAATTTGTCTGCCTATCGCATGAAGGGATTGGGGATTTCCAGGTCTTATTCTGCCTTACGAAAATGAAGGCTTCCTTTGGTGCGGTTTTTCCTGTATCCTGTAATTAATTAGTGTCTGTTTATAAACTAACGGTTTCCCCAAAGGTCGTCATTCCGGCATGACAGGAAAAGAGCATTTATAAACAGACTCTAATTAATTGTGGACAAAATTTGCATTGACTCTTGGGCCATTTTTCATGAAATTGTCAATTCCGATATTTCTATCCTGCGTTTTGAAACAATCGCCAAAGATCCTGGCTTCGATTTTCAATCCTTCCGCAAGAGTCGTTTTTGCCCCATCCAAAATTGCCTTTTGAAGAAGGGCATCGATCTTCCGACTCAAATGGCCAATATCAACCTCTGGAAGCTTTGAGGGAATAGGAATCGGGCCTTTTGGAATGGCAGGAACTTTGGCTTGCCCTGAAAGAATCTTGCTAACCCATCCCATGGCGGCTTCAATGAGATCACCCTCCACTTCCTCCTGAATCAGACCGATCTCTTTGGCCTGGGAGGAAGAGATCGGGTTCGAATGCCGGAGGATGGGCCACGCCTTTTCCAATCCTACCAGTCTCGGCAACCTCTGTGTTCCACCCGCTCCAGGGATGAAACCGAGCTTGGGTTCGGGTTGGGCTACAAAAACCTTCTGGCCCTTTGTGGCAATGCGGCCGGTACAGCACATGGCTATTTCATTTCCTCCGCCAAAGGCCAATCCATTCATGGCGCAGACCACAGGTTTACCCAAATTCTCGATGAGATCAAGAACAGAGTAGTTGTTGAGGCAACCGGTTTCTCCTTCCTCGGCTGTTTTTTGAGCAGCCAGCATCCCGATGTCTGCTCCTGAAACAAATGCCCTTGTTCCGAATCCGGTTAGCACCGCTCCCTTTATTTTCGGGTCCTTCTGTATCCCTGTGAAAATCTCTCTCAATTGCTCAAAGACATCCGCATTGAGGGCATTGAGGACTTTAGGCCTCCGGATTTTAACGAGGGCGACATCTCCCTTATCTTCCCTGAAGACAACAGGTATCTTCCATGGTTGACCTGAAGCCGCCTGTTTTTTTAGCATGTCAGCCACTTTAAACCCGGTGTTCTCTTTGGCATAGACTTCAACCAGTTCAAGGGCCTTTTTGACGCCGATCTTATTCATCATGGAGAAGGGAGAATTCAGAACCAGTCCGGCATCCATGGCCAATTCAAGATCGCCGATATTGGAAATGCCGCTTTCGACAATTTCGCAGATCATTCCGAAATAGGCCCCGATGACCCGATTCGAAACCGATTCATACATTACAGGCGTATAGTCAACGGTTTCGCCTTTTGCGGCTGTCTCCCAGGGTTTTCCGGATTTCACCTGATCATCAAGAATCTTCGGGGAGCGATACCAGGGCATGATCTTGGAGGTCATTTCATTTAGCCCATGCTGGGTGATGGGGTTTCCTCCTGCGAGATTATGAGCGGTGAATGGACCCACGCCCATTCCAAGGGCTTTCTGGACGATCACATCCGCCTGTTTGACATTGGCCAGTCCTTTTTCAACGGTTAGGGCTGTGGCTTCGAAGAGGCCTTCAAAGATGGGATCGACCGCATAACCATAACGGCTTTTCACTTTAATCGGAGCCTTTCCAATGAATTCGTATAATTTCATCAAATATTCCGTCAGGGCAGGGTCGGTGTCTTTTCCGGGAACAATTTCCACCAGGATATTTCTTTCCGCCGGGAAAAAATAGTGGATAACCAAACACCTGTTTTTATCTTCCATCTTCCCAAAGATCACCTCCGGCTCCATGTGTGAAGAATTGGAAGCAAAGATCGCTGTTTTCGGGCAGGATGCCTGACATTGATCGAAGATCTTATGCTTGACATCCTCTCTCTCAAAAGCGGCCTCGACCACAAAGTCAGCATCGGCGATTTTTCCATAATCGGTTGTGAAGAGGATGTTTTTGAAGATGGCATCAGCGGCCTCTTTCTTGAAGAATTTCTTTTCAGCAGCTTTCGCCATCTTCGATTCCGCCTTCCTGGAACCTGCATCGAGGGCCGCCTGAACGATATCTACCACGACGACAGGCACCCCGTATAAATACAGATTCTGGCTGAAATGAAGAGCAATGTCCGGGCCGATATTCCCCGAACCAATGACACCGATCTTCCGAATGGTCCGACCAAATAGTGTAAATGACATAAGTTCCTCCTCTCAAAAGATCATTGCAAAATAGTCAATTAGCAATGCAAAATTATCAATGGATAAATTGCTAATTTTGTAATGCTAATTTTACATTGCTAACTGTTTTTTAAAAGATTGATGGTTCCTTGAATTCTCCGTAAACCTCTTTGAAGACCCTGGTCATCTCTCCCACAGTGGCATAGGCCTTACAGCATTCGAGAAGATAGGGCATCACATTTCTTTCCGCTCTTGCGGCGTTTTCAAGGTCTTTCAACAATTGGGCCACCGTCCGGTTATCCCTTTCCCGTTTCACTTCTTTAAGCCGCCGGATCTGTTCTTCCGCAGACCCCAACCGGTACTCATGGAGTTCGACCTCCATCTCCTCGCCTTCGGTATATTTATTCACTCCAACTTTAATCAATTCCCCCTTCTGGACCCCCTTTTCAAATTCATAAGCCTGCCTCGCCACCTCTCTCTGGACATAGCCCGTTTCCACGGCCTTGGTCATTCCACCCATCTCATCGACCTGTTTCATCTCTTCCACGATCTTCTCTTCCATCTGTTTGGTCAGTGTCTCAATGAAATACGAACCGGCCAAAGGATCAACCGTGTCGCGCATTCCTATCTCCTCCATCAGAATCTGGAACGTCCTGAGAGAGAGAAGGGCTGCCCTCGGCGTGGGGATGGTATAGGCTTCGTCAAAGGAGCAGAGCGCAGTGGTCTGGGCGCCGCCCAGCGCAGCGGCAAGCGCATAGTAAGCGCCACGGATGATATTGTTTTCCGGCTGGGCTTTGGTCATTCCATATCCTCCGCCTCCGAAGATGCCGCGGAGAAGAAGAGACCGGTTATCCTTTGCCCCGTAACGCTCTTTGAGATTTTTCGCCCAGAGTTTTCTTGCTGCTCGGAATTTCGCCACCTGCTCCCAGAGATTTCCGAAAATATTGAGATTGAAGGTAAACCCTCTTACGAAATCGTCGATGGAATGGCCTCGGCGGAGAACCTCTTCGATATAAGTGTTGGCAATCTGGAAGGCATACGCAATTTCCTGGGCGGGAGAACACCCTGATTCACGGATATGGTATCCGCAGATGCTGACCGGATTCGTCCGGGGGAGCTCCTTCATCGAATATTCGATCGTATCCCCGATCAGACAAACCGAAGGTTTCACCGGAAAGATCCAGGCCCCTCGGCCAATCATTTCTTTAAGGATATCGTTTTGAGGAGTCGCGCTCACCCGATCCTTTTTGAATCCGAACTTTTCGGACGTCGCCTGAAACATGGCGAGCATGATGCTTGCCACAGCATTGATAGTGAGTCCCGCGCCAATCCGGTCGAGTGGAATTTCCCGAAAAGCCGCCTCAAAATCTCTCAGGGAATCAACAGCCATCCCGACTCTTCCGACTTCTCCTTCGGACAATGGGTCATCGGAATCGAGGCCCATCTGGGTGGGAAGGTCGAAGGCGACATTGAGGCCGGTCTGCCCATGGGAGATCATCAGTTTAAAGCGTTCATTGGTCTCTTCCGGAGTCCCGAACCCCGTATACTGGCGAGTTGTCCATTCCCTGCTCCGGTAGCCCTGGGGGTGAATTCCACGGGTGAAAGGATATTCACCGGGATAGGCCAAATCCTTCTCAGGATCGAAACCGGCGTCCTCCATATCCTTCCGGGTATAGACCGGTTTGATATGGATGCCCGACTGGAGAATCACATCAAGTATTTCATCTTTATCGTTTTTGATATATCTGGCGACACCCATCTTCAACTCCCATGTGAATGGTGAATCGTGGTTCGTGAATCGTGAAAGATTCAAAATACGAGTCACCAATCACCTATCACAATTCACGTTCTCTGTTTAATGTGTTCTTTGATCCACTTAATCGATTCGTCAAAAGGAGTGCCTCCAGGGAAAACCCCCTCGATCCCCATCTTTTGCAGGAGGGGGATATCTCTTGTGGGAATGACGCCGCCGACCACGACGGTGGCGTCCTCGAATTCCTTTTCTTTCATCTTCTTCATTAATTTTTCACAGATGGGCAGATGGGCGCCTGACATGATGGATAAACCGATGACATCCACATCCTCCTGAAGGGCGGTTTGGATGATCTGATCAACCGTTTGATGAAGGCCGGTATAGATCACCTCCATTCCGGCATCGCGCAGCGCCTGGGCAACCACCTTCGCGCCACGGTCATGGCCGTCCAGGCCGGGCTTTGCAACTAAGATGCGGATCTTTCTTTCCACTTTATTCCCTCGATCTACCAATCTACAATCTGAAATCTAACCAAAGATATTTGAATTTTTCTAAATAATTCCCTCCCCCTTCGACGCCTGCCTGCGCGAAGCCGCTTCGGCGAAGGCAGGGGGGAGGGTGAGGGTGGGGGTGGACAAAGCAGAGACCGATTGGTCCCCCCTCCCCTTCATCCCCTCCCGCCGTGGGGAGGGGAGATTTTTTTGGGCCAAAATGTTAGAGATAAATTCTCAGACTTTAATGTGTAAGAATCCAACTATGGAGCCATTCTCCCTTCGTTGATCTCTTTGAGAACGATTTCCATTCCCCTTTCGAGATGGGCTCTGACAAGGTTTTCCACAAGCCGTGGGTTATTTTTCTTCATCGCTTCGAGCATCTGACGATGGTCTGCAATAGAAGTCTTAAAACCGTTGGGCGTATGGAGCAGGGCAGAACGGTAACGGTAAAAATAGTCGCGATAGCCATTGATCATTTCGATCAATTTTTTGCTCTTGCAGGATTTATAAAGGAGGTCATGAAATTCCGTATAGAGCTGAACCGCCTTCTCATCCTCTCCTTTTTTCAGGGCCTTCTCCGATTCATCCACCTTTTTTTCGAGGGCCGCGATTTTGTCCGGCGTAATGTGTGTAGCGGCCATATAAGAGGCGTAGCTTTCAAGAGCAATTCGAATGCCGAAGATTTCTTCCACATCCTCATTTGTGAATTCCCTGACGGCAAACCCTCCTTTTGGAAGCCGTGAGACGAGATCGTCTCGTTCCAGTTTGTGAAAAGCTTCTCTGACAGGGGTGCGGCTGATCCCTATCTGGTTGGCCAGCGTTTCCTCAACCAGCCGTTGCTTAGCCTTTAATTTTCCGTGAAGAATGGACTTCTTTAATGACTCGTAGACCATTTCACGCATAGGTTTCCTCTTGCCTACCTTGATTGCTCCAAATATGTTTTCCATGGGGTCCTCCTTGGTGATCGGTTCTGTATACTGTATCCAATCCTAACTTTTTATACGCTAAGGACGTGGGGTTGTCAAGATTTATTTCGGCAGATCTGTAATGCGTCACGCATTACTCCATTTGTCATCTCTATTTGCCATTTGTTGAGAGAAAGGGATTGTGTTAATAATAAAAGCTCTAAAGAGATTAGGCAATGCGTATTACAGAAGATATTTTAAAACTATTCGGGCCGGAACAGCTCTATTATAACCCTCAAACCCTTGATCATTATTCGAAGGATTACAGCCTTTTCCCATCCAAGAGACCGGATTGTGTGGTCAAGGCAAGAAACGCAGAAGAGATTCAACATGTTCTAAAATATGCCGGATCCAACGGTATTCCTGTTGTTCCCTCAAGCTCAAGGGTTCATTTTTATGGAGGGACCATCCCTCAAAAAGGAGGAATTGTTCTCGATCTGACAGAGATGGATAGAGTTCTGGAGATCGACGAATTGAATCGGAGGGTAAGGATTGAGGTTGGCCTGACCTGGGGAAAGCTTTCAAAGAGGCTGGAAGAAAAAGGATTAAGAGTGATGATGCCTTTATATCCACATCCCTTACGTTCGGTGGTCACAGATTTATTGGAAAGGGAAGTGATCACGAATACCGTATATGAATATGGGGAGTCCCTTCAAGGGATGGAGGTGGTTTGGCCTAACGGAGAGGTCTTCAGAACAGGTTCGGCAAGCGTTGAGGGTTACCCCGAATCGATCTGCAAAGGGGTCAATCCCTCCGGGCCAGGACTCGATTTTTACCGGCTATTGCAAGGAGCCCAGGGAACGATGGGGGTTGTGACCTGGGCGAACGTGAAGGTTGAATACCTGCCAAAGATGGATAAAATCTTTTTCATTCCTGTTTCCAATATCTCCAGAGGCATTGAATTTCTTTCTCAAATCATGAGGCTTCGAGTGGGTCAAGAGTGCTTTTTTCTTAACCGGATGAACATTGCCTTGATCTTTGATGTTGATTTTAAGAAGAGGGGAGAAAGGGTTCCCCCCTGGACTCTTTTGATCGTTTTAAGCGGGTTTCAAAGGTATCCTGAAGAGAAAATAAGGTATGAAGAAGACCTTTTGAGAAACCTTGTTAAAGGGGAGTTCCAAGAACTTCTTCTTCTCGAAGAACTCCCTAACTGTCCATTTTCTAACCTTGAAATTGTGAGGATGCTTCGGAGAGCCTGGCCGGACCCCCTGACTTACTGGAAGCAGCGATACAAGAAGGGATGCCAGAGCCTATTTTTTGTCACAAAACCTTCGTATGTAGAGAAATTTGTTGGCATCGTGGAAGCGCTTGCCATTCAGTCTGGTTACAAAAAGGGAGATATTGGAATGTACATTCAGCCCATCGAGCAGAATCGGGCCTGTCACCTTGAGTTCAACTTCTACTATGATCCTGAAAACGGTCCTGAAAAAGAGGGGATGGCCCAATTATATCAGAAAGCTGTTCTTCGTTGCCTCAACGAAGGGGCCCACTTCACCAGACCCTATGGTGAAGCTTCACGGGTGATCTATGAACGAGCTCCAGAATATGTCAGGACGCTGAAAAGGGTGAAGGCGATCTTCGATCCTCAAAACCTGATGAACCCAGGAAGATTATGTTTTTAAGGAAAATTAATGGCCCAAAAACAATTTGATTTTGACATCACCCGGATCGACCATTTCCTGTATGATATGAGAGGTTGTATCAAGTGCAAAGGGTGCATGTGGGTGGACCATATCTATATGCCGGGCATCCGATTCAGCACGAGATGTCCGAGCGCAACCCGATATTTTTTTGACTCCTTCGGCGCTTATGGAAAAATGAGGATAGGGTTGGCTTATATCGAAAAAAGATTGCCTCCGTCGGATACCCTGCGCCATATCTTTTATGTCTGCACCCTCTGCGGAGCCTGCGATGTTGGTTGCAAGCGGAATCTCGATCTTGAAATAGGGCTCTCTCTGGAGGCCCTTCGGGTGAAACTGGTAAGGGATGGCGTCGGACCTATGCCCGCCCATCAAAAAAAGGCTGATGAGATATTCCTTTGTCATAATGTTTTCGGATACCCTCATAAGAAAAGGGGAGCCTGGATTCCTCAGAAGATTAGCCCTACGAAGGGGGCAAAAACGCTCTATTTTGCAGGGTGTTATGGTTCTTATATTCACACTGAGGTCTCGAGAGCCACAGTGAAGATTTTAGAAGCCTCCGGAACTCCATTTCAGATGATGGATGATGAATGGTGCTGTGGAAATCTCCTCTTTTCCGTGGGAATGATTGAGGAGGCGAAAAGGCAGGCTGAACGTAACCTATCCATTGTCAGAGAGTCCGGAGCGACCACCCTTTTGACCAGCTGTGCGGAATGTTACCGGATGTGGAAGGTGGATTACCCCAAGATTCTCCATCTTTCCACCTCTGAGTTAGGGTTTGAGGTGAAACATCTGACCGAGTTTGTGCATGAGGCGATCAGCGAGGGGAGGATAAAATTTTCCATTCCCTTTGAAGGAAAATTGGCTTATCACGATTCATGCAGTTTAAGCAGGCTCAGTGAACCCTGGATTTCGTGGTCAGGAGAGCGACAGCAATGGGGGATTCTTCAGCCCCCCTTATCGAGGCGTCGTGGGACCTGCGGAGTTTATCAGTCCCCACGGGAGATTTTGAATCTGATCCCAGGAATTCACTGGGCAGAATTGCACAGGAAAAAAGAGAACGGTTTCTGTTGCGGCGCGGGGAGAGGAACGGAGGATGCCTTTCCAGATTTTGCAATGTGGGCGGCTGAACAGAGATTGGAAGAAGTCGTCGCCATCGGCGCAGAAGGGATTATATCCGCTTGCCCCCGCTGTAAGAGCAATTTTCTTAGGGCTGTTAAAAAGAATCAGCAGGAGTTGCAGGTTTTCGACATCTCTGAGATCATCCTTGCATCGATTGGGGGCGTCAAGAAAGAGCGATCGGGAGACAGAAGGCATTGATTCCAAAAGAGGCAATCAAAGAATTCGAATCGATTGTAGGGAATGAATATTTCACAGTGGATCCGGTCATCTGTGAAGGATACAGGGGCGGGCCAGGCGGCTACGAATGTGGGCTCGGATATGAAAAGATGATGGTCCGGATTCCCAAAGGAATCATCCTGCCCAGGCAGACTTCAGAAGTCCGGGCCATTGTCTCGGTATGCTATCAATACGACATTCCCTATGTCCCTTATAGCACCGGTTTTTATGGAGCCAAATCTCACCCTCATGTGGAGAATGCCCTCCTGATCGATCTCAAGCGAATGAATGGTTTTGAAATCGATGAGAGGCATCTTCTCGCAGTGGTTGAGCCCGGCATCATCTATTCTCAACTTCAGGAAGAGGCATTGAGAAGAGGGATGTATGTTTCGGTTGGAGGGGGAGGCGGCCAGGTATCGGTGATTGCCAATATGATCAATGATGGCACCTCTCCCCACAGTTACCGTTTTGGTCTTGCGCAACGCCGCATTCTGGGAACGGAGATGGTGCTCCCTGATGGAGATCTTTTACGGTTAGGATCACTGGCGATCCAGGAGGATCCTTTCTGGGGAGAAGGGCCTGGACCGGATCTTCGGGGATTGCTGAGGGGGGGGACAGGATGGAGAGGCTCATTTGGAATCGTCACCAAAATGGCAATCAAACTCATGCCCTTTCAGCCTGAAGCGCTTCGACCTGAAGGGGTTTCTCCTCAGACCTCATTAAGGCTTCCCCAAAATAGGGTGAAATGGGTAAATATTCGAATGCCCGACCACATGTCATTAAAGAAGGCGGTTTATGAAATCGGGAAGGCAGAGATTGGGGCGGCGGTGATGAAGGTTCCGCTCTTCTGGCGTGCCGTTGCCAGAGCCAAGAGTAAGGAGGAATTTTGGGAGATCTGGTCAAAGGAAAGTGAAGAAAGGATCCAGAGTTTCCATCTCCTGCGGGTCCTCCTCATTGCGTATGGTTCCGAAGACCAAATGAAATATGAAGAACGAGTCCTCACCGATATTGTCACAGAGCTTGGGGGTCAGGCGCAGAGGACAAAGCAGACTGATGAATCATGGTTTAAGAATGCGGATTCAGCGGGCATGTGGCTGATGTGTGGGGGTTATATTTCAGTGGATTATATCTCTGAGACATTGGATCACGCCGTTTCCCAGGGAGAGAGGATGGCGGATCTCAAGAGGAACTTTACTCCTCCCTTGATGCCGGATTACGGGGAGAGAGGATGGTTCCAGAGCTTAGAGATGGGCCATCAGGGTTATTCAGAATATTTGATCTATTGGGATCCCGAAGAGAATACAGAAAGGGTGGATCAATTTTATCTGGAGAGCGCAAAGGAGAATATCAGAAGGCGGTTCTATACCGCACTTCTTGGTCCCAATCAACCTCTCTATTTGACAGGTCCTGCCTATGGGCGGGATTACCATCAATGGCTTCTTGCGATCAAGAATGAGTTTGATCCCAAATGGCTCTGCCACCCGCCCTTTCCCCTTGCCCACGATCAGTTCATTGACGAGGCCGAATGGATGAAAACTTTGAAAGACTGGAAGGAGCCGGGCTTGAAGGAAAGAAAAGTCTTCCCATCCGTGAAAAGTCAAACGGATTGATTGACAAGTGGAATAAGATGTGTGTAAAAATGGATTGTTATCTGCTCCAGCCGACAACGGTAGATGAAGTTTGACAGGAAAAAGGGATGGAAATCAAGATCGATTTGCATACCATAGAACGTGCTGAGGAGCGAGGTACGAATGAAAAGGAAGTCAATGACGTGATCAATACAGGTTTTTCCATCCCGGGGAAGTATGGTCGTATAGGAAAAGCCAAAATCTATGAATTTAAACAGAAACGACACGATAAGTACTATGAGCAAAAGAAGGTTGAAGTATTCTATACGATTGAGAAGGATGTTATAATAACGGTGACAGTCTATGTTTTTTATGGGAAATGGGAGGGATAAAATGAACATTGTTTATAATGATAAAATAGACCTTCTTTACATCCGATTGGATGACAAAAGGCAAGAGGTTATCAACAGGCGGGTCTCGGAAGATATCGTGTTGGACATCGGGGAAGGTGACAGGATTGTAGGGATAGAGATTCTTGATGCCTCCAAACGCCTTAATCTGGAGAGGTTACTTCCTGTAAAATATGAATTTTTGTCTAAAGTGGTTTAGGGAAGGACTATGTCCAACGACATATCATCCGGAAGTGGATGGACAAATTTATCTATCTAATGGAGGATTCATTATGGCCGCAGAAGAGATTAAAGTTTATTCGACCCCGACCTGACCCTACTGCAGGATGGCGAAAGAGTTTCTTTCGCAGAAAGGCTACCCTTTTACCGAACACGATGTGACCAAGGATCGAGCGGCTCTGGATGAGATGGTGAAAGTTTCGGGAGCGCGAAGCGTCCCTGTGATCACCGCCTGCAACGAGGTAATGGTGGGATTTGAAAAAACGCGCCTCGAGCAGATGCTCAGCTGCATCAAACAGAGAAGCGAAGTCTAAAACTGGAATGCTGGAATAATGGCATAGTGGAATGTCGGGGAAAATTCATTTTAAATAAGTTTTATGTTTAACCCATTCTTCCATCATTCCAACATTCCATTATTCCAAAGTTATTTTTGAAGGCGTTGCCTTAAGAACTGCCCCGTATACGATTGTGGCGAAGCCATGATCGTCTGGAGGTCTCCCTCCACAACAATCCTGCCTCCTTCTTCGCCGCCTTCCGGTCCCAAATCGATGATATAGTCCGCACATCGAATCAAGTCAAGGTTATGCTCGATCACGATGAGAGAATGGCCATTGGAGAGGAGTTTTTCGAAGGTTTTCAGGAGAAGCTCAATATCAGCCATATGGAGTCCTGTTGTCGGCTCATCGAAGATAAAGAGATCCCTTCCCGGATGGACCTGGCCGATGTGTTGAGCGAGTTTTAATCGCTGGGATTCCCCTCCGCTTAATGTATTGGTGGATTGGCCCAGGGTGAGATACCCCAATCCAACCTCCTTCAGAATCTGAAGTGTTATGATGATCTTCTGATGGCCCTTAAAGAAGGCAAGAGCTTCTTCAACGGTCATGTTCAACACTTCTGAGATGTTGAGGCCCTGATAACGAATCTTTAAGACCTCATGACGAAACCTTTTTCCATCACACGCCTCACAGGTAATGATCACATCCTCTAAAAACTGCATATCCAGAACCTGAAGCCCGGCTCCCTGACAGGTTTCACACCTGCCCCCCACGGTGTTGAAGGAGAAATGGCGGGGTTGAAGACCATGCCTTCTGGCCTCTCGAGTTCGGGCAAAAAGGTCACGGATATCGCTGAAGATATTGACGTAGGTGACGGCATTTGATCGGATACTTTTACCAATCGGGGATTGATTGACCAAGATGAGGTCGTCGATTTGATCTAACCCTTCGATGGAATCGAACCCCCCTTTTTTAAATTCCGAATTATTATTGCCTTTTACTCCGGCATAGAGAATATTATGCGCCAGAGTGGTCTTCCCCGCACCGGACACGCCTGTGATGCAGACCATCAACCCAAGGGGAATACGGACATCAATTTCTTTAAGATTATGCTGACGGGCATTGCGGATGGTCACCCACCCCGCAGGTGTCCTGTGCGATTTAATCGGAAGAAAAGGGATTCCATCCCTCAGGTATCGGGCAGTGATGGAGCCCTCTTTTTTTAAAAGGGACTCGATATCTCCTTCAAAAATGACATGGCCTCCCTCTCTTCCTGCTCCGGGACCGAGATCAATGATCGAATCGGCAGCCCGAATCATATCCGGATCGTGCTCCACCACGACAATGGTGTTGCCACGGTTTCGTAAATGAAGAAGTGTCCTGATGAGTCTGTCTGTATCTCTGGCGTGGAGGCCAATGCTCGGTTCATCGAGAACGTAGAGCGTGTCAGTCAGGGATGAACCCAGGGCCCTGGCCAGGGTAATGCGCTGGTATTCACCGCTCGAAAGGGTGCGGGTTTGTCGGGAAAGAGAAAGATATCCCAATCCGACATCGACCATGAAACCGAGGCGATCGTTGATCTCCTTGAGAAGGCGTTCTGCCGCCTGTCGCTGAAAATCTTTTAGGGGGATGCTTCTGAAGAATTGCTGAAGTTTGGAGACAGACATCTCGCTGAGCTGGCATATATGTTTTCCGGCCAGACGGATATAGAGCGCTTCTTCTCTGAGCCGGGACTCATGACAGGCGGGGCAGGGGGCATAGGCCCGGTATTTGCTGAGAAAGACCCTGTAATGGACTTTATATCGTTTTCCCTCCATCCAATCGAAGAATCCCTTCAGACCTATGAATTCCCCTTTTCCATTGAGAAGGATCTCTTTCTGGCGGGGTTCGAGTTCGTCAAAAGGCTTCTGAATTGAAATACGATGCCTGCGGCAGGCTTTCCATAGATACTCGTAAAGGTTCTCATAGGCAGGTGTGTTCCAGGGGGCAAAGGGTTTCTCTTTCAGAGTCTTTTTGGGATCGGGAATGACCTTCTGCCAGTCGATTCCAATCACCCGTCCAAAACCCTGACAGGTCGGACAGGCTCCCACCGGACTGTTAAAGGAGAAGAGGAGAGGTTCCGGTTCTGAAAAGGTCCTTCCACAATGGTTACAGGAGTGGCTCGAATAGTAGGTCCGCTTCTCTCCATCTTCTAAAAGGACCTCAAGCCTTCCGCCTCCGGGTACAAATCCTTTCTCAATGGCCTCGGTCAATCTCGATCGGTTCTTTTCCTCGGAGGATAACCGATCGATGAGCAGAAGAATTTGCCGGCGATTCTGGAGAGAGGATGAAGAGAGGGCTGTCAGGTCAAGCGCTGCTCCATCTTCCCAGATTCGGTAATATCCATTCTGGATGAGTTCTTTTATCCTGACCTCGGTCTTTTCGCCCTTTGCAAATGAGACCGGACTGAGAATGGATACCTTTTTTTGAGGGTATTGGCTCAGGATGGCATCGGAAACAGTTTCGACCGTATCGCCGGAAACCTTTATCTGGCACTGGGGGCAAAACACTTCTCCTATTTTAGCGAAGAGGAGCCTCAAATAGTCATAGATTTCAGAGACCGTCCCAACGGTGGAGCGGGCGTTCTTCACTGTGTTCTTCTGCTCAATGGCAATGGCAGGAGGGATTCCATGGATGGCTTCGACATCGGGCCGGTCCATCTTTTCGAGGAACTGCCGGGCATAGGTGGACAGCGATTCGATATAGCGTCTCTGACCTTCTGCAAAAAGAGTATCGAAGGCCAGAGTTGATTTCCCCGAGCCGGATACACCGGTTATGACCGTGATTTTTCCTCTCGGTATTCGGCAGGAGATATTTTTGAGATTATGAGATCTAGCGCCAATGATTTCGATGAACTTTTCCATCGGAGTTATTATAACATAGAACTATCTTTCTCTCCCTTTGCACAAATGTTTAATAGACCCTTTGGCAGGCTCAGCCTGCCCTCCGCAAGGCTTCTGGAGGCGGGGCTTCGCGCAGGCAGGCGTCAAGGGAGAGGGAACTATTTTAAAATTTCGTAACACTTTAGCGCTTTGAAAAATTACCTCGACTGTCATTCCCGCGCAGGCGGGAATCCAGGGAGGTTTTTAAAGAAACTGGATTCCTGCTTTCGCAGGAAAGACAACCTCAAGGGACCATCTATTTCATGTCTTTTTTCAAAAGGCTAAATTGATATAAAATTTCTAAATCGGGATTTGGGGGTAATCCCTCAGTTATGGTTTGCTTAAGTTTACCACAACCTGTAAGGGAAAAACCTTCCTAACATTTGTAATGCTTTTGTGCTTTCTTATTTCCGGTTTGTCGGGATGCGGCAAGGAAGCAAAAAAGGAGAAGCACTGGAAGAGGGGAGAGAAGTATTTCTCGGAAAACAAATTCAAAGAAGCCATCATCGAATACAAGAATGTTCTCCAGATCGACCCGAAAGATTCAAAAAAGATAACCCAAAATCTTTTATGGGACATCACTTCCTTGGCCTTGCCCATCTCGGCAACAGGGATATCCAGCAGGGAAAGACGGCGCTGGCCGAGGCCGTCAAACTGAATCCCAACTGGATTGAAGGGAGGTTGCTGATTGCGGATATCCACCTCAGGACAGGGGCTTTAGATTTAGAGCTTATCCGTAAATAATGATTGTTTGTAATATCCCCCTTTGGAAAAGGGGGATTTAGGGGGATTTGCCCAAGGTTGCCACTTTAAATCCCCCCCCACCCCCCTTTACTAAAGGGGGGAAAGTTATTTATGGATAAGTTCTTAGTCATTGAGGAAGCGCAGGAGATTTTAAAAAGGGATCCCAAATCGATCCAGGCCCATTTAGCCCTCGGGAATGCCTATCTCCTGAAGAGGGATATCCCGAAAGCCGGCAAGTCTTTTGAAGAAGTCATTCAGATCGCGCCTGATAATCCCGCAGGATATTTCCATAAAGGACGAATCCTTTTGGCGCAAAGGAACAGTTTCCGGATGCCCCCCACATCTCGGATACCCTCGGATGGGTTTATTACAAAAAGAATATCTTCACCCGTGCGATTACCTATTTGAGAACCCTTCGCAGGCTCTGACCGGGGTCCTCTTTTGGCCAACCCCTCCTCAACCCTGATTGAGATTATTCGTCAACTCGATCCCCCTCCAGACCGTCAAGTTTCCCAATCCGATATCCAGACCTTTTTGGATGAGGGATGGGAAAACTTTTTCACTTTTTAGTGGTAATCCATCGGGACAAAATGGAAAATATTTTCCATTATTAAGAATCTTAAAGTATTCAGAATAAATCCATAATATAATGATTATCAATAGTTGGGATTCTACCTCAAATGTGGTATCAAAATTGCTTTTAAAGCATTGGATAAGAACCATATAAAATATGAAAAATAATTCTATTTTTAATGCCCAGAACGATTTATTCAATTCTATTTTTCCTCAATCGGATAAAAGCGATCCCGGCTCACTCGAATTTAAAAAACAATCCAATGAACCGCATGGTTCATTCAAATCTTCTCTTCTCATCGAATTGATTCAACGCATTGACCATTCACTTGAATCCATCAAATATTTTACGCAAATATCCCGAGGAAAATTCAGGGATAAAACCTTCGATGATCATTTCCATCATATTCTCAATGAGGAGATCGGGAAGGTCGATCTGCTCCTGAGCTCTGTTCTGAATTACCTCAAGGTCAATTCCACGGAAACAAAAATAAATACGGTGCACGCCCTCATTGAAAATGCGCTGAAGAAGAACCAAACCCAAATGGAAGAAAAGAAGATTCGAGTGTTTAAAAAATTTGAAGAAGACCTTCCCGAAACCGTCACTCCAGATGAACATTTGAGATATATTTTAGACTCCACCCTCAAGTATGCAATCCGATGGATGCCTCTCAATGGAGGGGTTGGCTTTATGACCAGATTGTTTATCAATCAGAAGGGCCCTGGAGGGGGCGGCGCCTCATCCATCGGGGAAGGAAAATATATTGGAATATCGGTCCTCTTCGATGGTTATAGAAAAACGATAGAGCCATTTGAGACAATCCTGAAAGGCCCCCCTCCAGAAAAGAAAGAAACGCTCGATTTTGAGTTAAAACTCATTGACCAAATGGTCAAAAAAAATCAAGGGATGATGGAATTTAAAATAGATGCCCAAAAGGGAAGGACATTAATCACTTTAAAATTTCCAGTGGAGAGAAGGAAGGTCGTTTATTATCCATCGATCAATTAAATAATGCCCCAAGCCCTGAGGGCACACACGAATGATGAAAATGACGAATTTCACGAATGGTAACAAATGGTTCTACATTCGTGTCATTCGCTTTAATTCGTGTTATTTGGTTCTATTTCCTAATTAAAGGATGAGAGATATGGAACATATGTTGGCCTATGAATTCTACCATCACGATCATGAGAACGAACCTCAATTAATTGGAATTCTTCCTGAAAGAAGAAAGGACCCGCAACGAATCAACCCTGAATCGATAATGAATTGGGCGAAAAAGATTTTAGGGAACGGTTGGAATATGAGCAGAATTGATTTTGTTGAAGTGACCATCGACAAGATGACAGGTGAAATGATGGAATCTAAACAGAATGTTAAAGATTTCGAAGAAGAGAAAAAATATTGATCGTCCCTCCATAAAATGAGTGATTGATTTCGACGGCGATCTCCTCCTCCCGGGAATATTCCGGCCCTAATCGCTTGGGCCTCCATCCAGGAACCCGTTCTAAATTCTAACCAAAAATATTTGAAATTCTTTAAATAATTCCTCCCCCTTCGCGCAGGCAAGCGCCGTGGGCAGGGGAGTTTTTTGGCAAAATCGATTTTATAAGTGTTAGAAACAAATTCTCAAATCTTATTTCCTTGTAGCCGCAACCTTCAGGTTGCGTTTCAGGATCGGTATTACATTGGAGGCCGATACGCAGGCTAAAGCCTTCGCCTGCCATTTTTTTTCAAATTATCGACTATCTTTTGTTGAATGATTTGAAAAAGGGCCTAAAAGGTCTTGACATAAAACAGAACATTTTCATAAAATGAGCCGATCCGTCCAGATAGAAAGAATTCTCAAGGAGGAATAAATTTGGCATCACTCTTGTTGCTAATAGATAAAATTTGTTTTAGATATTCTTGACGAAATAATATAAAAATCATATTGTTGGATTGAGTTGCCCCTGTAGCTCAGGTGGATAGAGCAACGGATTCCTAATCCGTGTGCCGCCCGTTCGAGTCGGGCCAGGGGCGC
>JAGXSW010000189.1 GCA_018333715.1 Syntrophaceae bacterium
CGAGGGCGCTACGAACTGACACGATAGCCGTGTCGAGCATATCGACAATCTTTTGTCGATGTTGTCACACTAATCGCCTAATTACACCCGATAGGCGGGACATTCTCTCCGAGCCAGCCTCCGGCCCTGTAGGGCCTATGGCCCGGAGGGAGGCTCTTCTGAGTTGGAGGCGGGGTTAGACTTGCAGCAGGCCCCGCCTATCGACTCCCAGAATGGGCGGCCATCCCGCTACAGCGGGACCCCTACGTTATACCAAAATCTTATGAAAGAATCGCTCAATTTAGGTCTGTGTAATCGTTCTTTAATCGGTGTAATCAGAGATTTCTGAATTTTTTCAGAAATCTCAAAAAAATCTCAAAAAAATGCTTGACATCTTTTTATAGGTCTGCTATAGAATTAAAAAAAATTAATCTGCTTGTAATCTTTGTTCACAAATCCAGGGGGAAAGGAGGTGAATGGGGGGTTAAGTGAGGTAAGTGAGGAGTGATAGTAATTGGTTAACAGGATTCACCAATCACGAATCACCAATCACGATTCACGAATCACGAACAAGGAGGTTGGCAAGTGTTAGTGAATTTTGTTAGTGGATTTAAGATTCACCAATCCCGCCTTCGTGGGAAACAATAACACTACGGCGGGCAAGCACGCCTGCGTGCCGTAACGCCACTTCGGCGTGCAGGCACGAATCACGAATCACGAACAAGGAGGTTGGCAAGTGGCAGTGAATTTCGTTAGTGGATTTAAGATTCACGAATCCCGCCTTCGTGGGAAACAATAACACTACGGCGGGCAAGCACGCCTGCGTGCCGTAACGCTACTTCGGCGTGCAGGCACGAATCAAAAAAAATCTGAGGAGGAAAAGAGATGAAAAAATTTATTGTTCTGAGTTTAGTTGGGTTACTGGTTATTGCTTTCGGAACCATGGCATTTGCCCAGGCCAAAAAACCGGAACCCCCGAAATTGGATTTCAGGGCATCAGGGTTTATCGATGCTGCCAGCATTTATTATCGAAACGTTTCCCCTACAACCGCAGGGATCTTTGGACCCCCAGGAGCTGCATTCCAACCCGGAGGAGCTCAATTTGACAAAGTAAATTCCGGAATGTCCACACGCGCTCACCTCAAATTCGATGCGGTTTATGGCAAAGAGACAAGCGGAACCATCTTCTTTGAGATGGATTCTACGAGATGGGGTGATACAGGAGGTTCGGGTTTCACTGGCGGCAAAGCAGGCAAATGGGGCGGTGATGAGGTCGCTGTTGAGATCAAAAATCTCTTTTTTGATTTTGCGGTCCCTGCCTATGGCCTTCCGTTTCCACAGACGGTAAGAGTCGGTCTCCATCCTCTCTCCATTCGGCCCAGAGTCTTTGTCTATACCGATGGAACCGGAGTCACGCTTAGCACAAAGATAGACCCTGCAACTATCTCCCTCTATTGGTTCAAGGCCCTTGAAGGGAAAGACGCCTCTGCAGACGATGTGGATGTCTATGGCCTCCATGCCTCCGCCAAGGTGGATAAATTCACTGTCGGCGGCTATGGCCTCTATTACAACATGAACACCTACCCTGTTAGTTCCGCCACCACGCTTCTCTATGGGGTTAGCCCTTCTAACAAAGCTGACTTTTGGTGGTTAGGGGCTTATGCTGATGGAAAAGCTGGCCCTGTCAATCTCAACTTCGACTTCGTCTATAGCTATGGCGAAGTTGAAAGGAGAGGCGCTTACCCCGCCCGACCTGACGTCAAGTACCGTGGCTGGTCATCCCGGTTAGCAGTGGACTATCCCTGGGAGAAGTTCAATTTTGGCTTTGTTGGAAGGTATGCCACAGGCGCTGACATGAAGAAAACTTCAGCAACCGGAATTCCAGGAACCACTGATGCTTATGGCCTAGGTACATCTAGCAAAAAAGTGGGCTCTTATGTCGTCCCGCCATTCTCAGAACAGTTCGCGATTGCAGGAGATTCGGTCATTGTCTCAACCGAATGGGTCAGGGCCCTAACCCGTATGGCCCCCTTCAGCACAACAGATGTTTATAGAGGAGCCTGGGGCGGACTCTGGATGGCTCAGGCTTATGGCAGTTTCAAGGCCACTCCATGGTATAAGGTGACATTGAGGGGAATGTATGTTGGCGACACCACCAAGCATGGCAACACCATTGGAAATGCTCGAAGCGCAGGAAGGCCCAGAGACGACAAGTCTGTCGGATGGGAGATCGACCTGATCAACGAGATCAACATCTACAGGAACCTCAAATGGGATATCGCCTTTGGTTACCTCTTCGCAGGAGATGCGCTTGATTACAACGTATCAGGCAATGTGAACAAATCACCGAAAGATCCTTACGCCTTAACAACCAGGCTGGTCTTCAGCTTCTAAACAACCCGTGCAGTTAAAAAAGGGCGGTCTTCTGACCGCCCTTTTTTTTTCTGAATCTCCCCTTTTTATACTGAAACGCTTGACAAATTCAAACTGGTTTATTAAACTGGTTCAATAAAAGGGAGGAGACCACTATGGAGGCAAAAATGCAGAAGGTCAGTGCATTTGAGGCTAAAACCCGACTTTCTGAACTATTGCGTGAGACAGAACAGGGTGCAACCTTTGTCATCTGCAGACGGGGTAAAGAAGTGGCTCAACTGGGCCCTCTTACCAAAAGGGAACAGAAGATGAATTTTAAAAAGATGTCGTCTTCATTCCGTGAAGTTCGGAGCCGGGTTTCCGGGAAAATTAACATTTGCGAATTAATTGAGGAAGGTCGCAGGTTTTGATGAACTGGGTGCTCGATTCATCTATTCGGAAAAAAATCTTCTTTGGGTGCCGGCGTTGTGGTGGTACGAGATTGCCAATGTATTGGTTATGGCTCAACGCAGAAAAAGACTGACAGAGGCGGATCGAATGCGTTTGATGGAGCTTTATCGAATCCTTCCTATTCAAACGGATACAACGCTTGATGCAGATACTATATTGCGCCTGCATACTCTGGCAATGCAATACAACCTTTCAGCGTACGATGCCGCTTATCTGGAATTGGCCCAACGCAAGGGTTTGGGCCTTGCTACATTGGATCAACGTCTTCGGTTGGCTGCGCAACAGACAGGAGTCAAACCGGCTTTTCTTTGATTTTCACGGCACCTTTTTCATCAGCCGACTAAATCCCCATCCTCTTTTTATGGAGTCTTCTAACCCTCCTTTTCCCCTTGACTTTTAATGTGGAATGCGTCCTTATTTCCGTTAAGGGAGGAGGCGAATGATCCAATGAAGGAAATCCTCAAAAGCCTCGGGTTGCTTTAACAGCAAGAAATGGGGTCAGCCCTTGACATTGGACAAACAAAGGGGCGTGATGAGCGGAAGCTCGTAGCGCAAAAAGGGGCCGTCTTTTCAGTCGGCCCCTTTTTTTATCTTGACTTTTGGGGTTCTGAATAGATAATATAGGGTTAAAAGAGGTTGAATATATGCCTAAATCCGGATTGATAATCATCATTTTTATCCTGTTTTCATCAACATTCTCATTTGCCAGGGAAATCCCTTTTACCCAGGAAGACAGAGACAGGCTCATCAGGCTCGAAGTTACATTGAAAGAGTTTAAAGAATCTGTGGATAGGCGCTTTGAGGGGGTAGATAAAAGATTTGAGGGGGTAGATAAAAGATTTGAGGCCATAGAAAAGCGATTTGACCAGATGATCAATCTTTTTATTGGAATAGTAGCCTCTTTTACCGCCATTGTCGCTGTAACCATCGGGTTTGCCATCTGGGATCGCCGAACGATGATAAGGCCCTTTGAGTCTAAAGTGAAGGCGATCGAGGATGAGATTGCAGAAAACCGATCAAAGCTTCATTCTCTCATTGAGGCATTTCGATCTCTCAGTAAGACAGATTCCAATGTCGCAGAAATTTTAAAGAAGTTTAATCTCTTGTAAGCAATGATTGGAAAAAAAGGAGTCGAATGATCCAAAAAAAATATGAAGGAAATCCTCAAAAGCCTCGGGTTGCTTTAACAGCAAGAAATGGGGTCAGCCCTTGACATTGGACAAACAAAGGGGCGTGCTGAGCGGAAGCTCGTAGCGCAAAAAGGGGCCGTCTTTTCAGTCGGCCCCTTTTTTATTGCTGAAAGCCCTCCCCTTTTTGTGCGCCCTTTTTTAGGCTTGAGATTTTTAAAGTAATGGTTTAGAATACTCAAAATGAAATACATCCCCCGGCAGATCGAATCGGAACTCTTATTAGCCTTTAGACATTTTTCAGGGCTGATCCTCACAGGCCCCCGGCGAGCGGGGAAAACCACCCTGCTCAGAAAGCTCTTTCCTAAAGCCCAGTATTATTTATTGGAAGATCCGGATATCATTGCCCGTCTCCGGTCAGATCCACGTTCCTTTATTGAAGAGATTCAACCTCCGGCCATTCTCGATGAAATCCAGAATGTGCCGGAAATTCTCAACTATGTAAGAACTCATATGGACCGATCTCCGCAGAAGAAGGGCCAGTGGTTGCTAACGGGCTCTCAGGAGGCCCCCCTCATGAAAGGGGTGACAGAATCATTAGCGGGACGGGCCGCCGTGTTTCATCTGTTGCCGCTCTCTATTTTAGAAACTCCGAAGGTATCTCTCCTGAAAGGAGGATTTCCGGAGGTCCTCGCTCACCCTTCGGTCTCTCATACCTATTTCCGCTCCTACATTCAGACCTATCTGGAGAGAGATGTCCGGTCGATCAGTTCCATACGGGACCTGGCCACATTTCGCCGCTTCCTGTCGCTCCTGGCAAGCCGATGCGGGCAAATTCTGAATCGCACAGATTTAGCAGCGCCACTCGGAGTGACTGTTCCGACGATTTCCGAATGGTTGAATATTCTCGAAATAACCTCTCAAATCATTCTGGCGCCCCCTTTCTATGAAAACTTCGGGAAACGCCTCATCAAATCCCCAAAACTCTATTTTTATGATTCGGGGCTTGTCTGTTATCTGCTCGGAATCGAATCTGAAAAGATGTTGAACCACTCTACCTTTCTGGGACCTATCTTCGAAGGTTTTGTCGCCTCAGAAATCATCAAACGGCAGATCAATTTGGGCAGACCGAGACAGCTCTACTATTTTCGCGATCAACAAGGCCTCGAGGTCGACTTCTTAGTTCCCATGGGAGATCGCAAACTGGTCCTTCTCGAAGCAAAGGCATCAAGAACCGCTTTGCCGGAGACAGGGGACTCCCTGTTTCGTCTGTCTAAAGCGATTTCCGATTATGAGGTCAATAGCCTTCTCATCTATCGCCCTTTAAAAGAAACAGAGTCCATTTTGACGCTTCGCCCCAATATAAAAGCATTATCATTGGAAAAGCTACTATCTATCCTTCGATAGGTAATTGCCCAAGTACACTCGGAGACACATCTTCAATTGGCAATGGTAGATGATTCAGGATGTAAGACAAAGGCTTTTTGTGTTTGACAGTCAAACTGATGTCTGCTATTTTAATGTTATAAAGGCTATCTAATGATAGGAAAAAGTCGCCATGAAAAGGGAAAAACTGACTCATATTTTTAAAAAACATGGGGTAAGGATTGCCTACCTCTTCGGTTCGCAGAAGGAGGCCGGAACCGCTTTTTTAGAGGGAGTAGCCACAAAGATTGACGATGAGGTTGATCTCGATATTGGTGTGGTTTTCAAAACATTTCCTGAAGACGCTTTCAAAGCCTATGGAGAGCTCTATGCTGACCTTTCTCTCTTTTTTGAACCCTTTACTGTTGACCT
>JAGXSW010000190.1 GCA_018333715.1 Syntrophaceae bacterium
TCAGGATGTGAGGGGATTGCGGAAAGGGGCGCCTGTCTGGATTTTCGGAACGGAAGCGGGTTCTGTCAGAGAGATCCATCTGGATCGGACCCTCGGTGCGGTGGCGACGATCTCTCTCAAAAAGAGCGTCCAGGGGTTTATCAAGAAAGATGCCCGGGCGAGCATTTTGACCATGGGGCTTCTGGGTGACAAATATATCGAGATCAGCACGGGCTCTCCGGAAGCGGAGCCGATTGGACGGGGAGAGATGATCAAAGGTTCGGTTGCCGTCGAGATCTCAGAGGTGATGGAGATTGCCGGCGTCTCCATTGGAAAGATAGGCGATGTCATCAATAGATTGGACAACCTGATTTTGAAGATAGATGAAGGAGAAGGGACGCTGGCTAAATTTCTCACCGACCCTTCCATCTATGATAACATCAATCGAAGCGTTAAAACCTTATCCCTTACCCTGGAAGAGATCAAGGGCTCCAGGGGGACGCTCAAGATGCTGATGGAAGACCCGTCGCTTTACCAAAAAACTGTTTCTGCTGTTTCGTCCCTCGAAGAGTTTACTAGAAAGATCAATGAGAGTCCTGGAACGATTAATAAGTTGGTCGAAGACCCTTCGCTCTACCAAAGGATGGTTTCCGCCGTATCCTCCATCGAAGAGTTTGCAAAAAAGACCAACGAATCCGTGGAGGAAATAACCAGAAAGTTCAACGAGAGCCAGGGAACGCTGAAAAAATTGATTGAAGATCCTTCGCTCTATGAAAAGACACTTTCGGCTGTTTCGTCGATAGAAAAGTTTGGTAAGAAATTGAATGAGGAGTCCGGGACGCTGAAAAAATTGGTTGAAGATCCGCAATTGTATGAGAACCTCAACCAGGGATTGTTGAAGCTCTCTTCAATCCTGAAGAGGATTGATCAGGGAGACGGTCTGGCAGGAGCCTTACTTCACGACAAGGACCTTGTCAATGAATTGAAGGGGGCAATCACCGAATTAAAAGAGTTGACGAAAGACATCAAAGACCACCCCAAGAAATATTTTAAATTCAGCATCTTCTGAGAGATTTCTAAAAAAGTATAGAAATCTCTGATTACATCGATTAGGGACCGATTACACAGAAAGCGAAAAGTAGTTTTTCATAGCTCTTTTTAGCTTTCCACCACCTCATAAATGGCGAGGGGCGATGAACTCCCTTTCACCGAAACCTCCCCCAGACTCCGCAATGTGTGAGGATGTCCATCGGGCAATTGGCGGGCGACTTCATCCGAGATAAGCATCGCAACATTTAGGGACTTGGTTAATTCTTCGAGGCGCTTGGCGAGGTTGACGGTGAGCCCCAGAACAGTCGAATCCATCCGCTCTGAAGAGCCGATCGTTCCTAAGATGACCGTTCCATAGTGAACGCCGATGCCGACCTGAATCGATTGATTCGCAGGAGAATCATTCTCAGCATTAAACGCCCTGACCGAAGCCAACATCTCCACACCGCAGGCCACTGCCCGCTGGGCCGAATCAACCCCTTCAAAGATACATAAGACCGCATCTCCGAGGAACTTGTCGATCACCCCCTGTTTCGCATTCACCACATGAGCGATCTCCTCATAGAGTTGATTGACAAGGGTGATCAGTTGGCCCGGGGGGAGGCGTTCCGATAAGGCAGTAAACCCATGAATATCGCAACAGAGGATGGTCGCCCACTGCTGATCAGCCTCTCCCGGACGGATCGATCCAAGGCCATGGGATGCAATACGGCGAAGATAAGCCGGAGGGACGAACTTTTCGAAGACATCCCTGGCCTCACGGATGGCGAGCTCCAGGGATCGAAAGTGGAGGGCAACTGTGATCGTCAGAAAGATTGATAACCAGAATGAGGTAAACCATAAGATCTGTCCATGGATGGGAACAGGTATTCCTGCGGAACGGAGGGCGTCGTGGAGTCCTCCCAGCAACCAGAAGGCCATTCCAATCGCAAAGGGAAGGAGATAGGCGGGTCTCTGATCCTTCATCCGCCATAATTTGTGAACCGTTATCAGGAAGTAGAAGAGGCAGACGAGAAGGGAAAAAGAATGGATCAGGGGCCTGAGAATCTTAGACTGAGGTCTCAAGATACCCGAGGCAATCTCATGAGGGACAAGGGGGCTTCCCATCAACCAGGGGCCCTGTCCCAGGAGAGCCAGACCGGCAAGGAGAAGGCTTATCCCGATCATCGATCTGGAGAGCTTTCCCAGTCGATCATTGGAAAGGGAGGAATTGAACCAGGCCCAGCTTGCGGGCAAAAGGGCTAATGCGGCGAGGTCGATCCGATATCCGAGAAGGATGGATTGAGGCGATTTCTGAAAGCCATAGATGACCCAGCCGAGAAAGAAGAAGGTGAAAAGAAGATAAAAAAGAAAGAGGCTTCTTAGAGGACGGTATTGACGATAGAGGATCAAGGTGACCAGGCATAAAATCGCCATGACCGCATTGGCGATCAAACCGATAAAAGGTCCGACACTGTAATGAGGAATGAGGTGAGGCAGCATCTCAAACGCCAGATTCTTTCGTAGCGTCGGCATTTAATGCCGACGTAAAGGGGCGCCCCCGATAAACGAGGGCGCTACAATTGACACGGTAATGGCATCAAGCTGTCGATATCAATTTATTAAGAGACTAACGAGTAATAATCCTTCCCTTCTTTCTCTTTCACCCTGACCCTTCCCTCCTCCTTTAAAATCTCTAAGTGGCCGACGGCTTCGGAAATGCCGAGGAAGATCTCAAAGGGAGGGACGCCCGGGAAAAGATCCATCGCAATTTCATAGGGAGTCTTTTCTCCTTGAGAGAGAAAGGAAAGGACGTAATCCATTCGTTCCTGGTGGTGTCCGGTGATCTTCCGGATCAGACCTTTGGGATCATCAACCTCTTCTCCGTGGCCCGGCAGGAGGAGATCGACATCCAGCTTCTCAATCTTTTTCAAGGAAGAGAGATAATCCTTGAGGCTCGGGTAGCGAAGGGGCGATCTGCTGTCCGGGACATTTAAGACGGGATTGGGGGTGATCTCTTTCAACAGGTGGTCGCCTGTGAAGAGGGTCTTCTTTTCCGGCCA
>JAGXSW010000191.1 GCA_018333715.1 Syntrophaceae bacterium
AAATTAGTTTTGTCCACCCCCACCTTCATCCTCCCCCATCGAAGGGGGAGGAGATTAAATGGGGAAAATTTCAAATATCTTTGGTTAGGGTTAAGATGCCAGCCTCGTTGGTAGGTTAGGTCATTGATCTTATAAACTCGTAGCCTTAACCCTTTGACCCTAAACCAGACGGGCTTCCTGACCTTAACCTGTTAACTATCAACCAGGTTCAGTAGAGGTCTCTGATTGCTTCGATCCTTTCTGGCCATTGAGCTTCCGGCAGCGATCCTGAAAAGGATTGAGGGGGTTCAAAAAGATTTAAAATCCTCAAGAGCCGATGTCCGATGGGTGAGCCCTGAAAATATTCATCTCACCCTGAAGTTTTTTGGAACGATTGAAGAATCGATTATCGAATCCATTATCAAATCGATTGAAAGACCTGTTCAGGGTGCGCCTTTTTTTTCCCTCAAGATTCAGGGAATGGGCGCCTTCCCCAATTTGAAGAACCCGAGAGTGATCTGGATGGGGTTTCAAGAGGGGAAGGAGATGATCACCGCGATTCAGAAACAGTTGGAAATGGAGTTTGAGAAAATCGGGTTTCAGCCTGAAGACCGGCCTTTCCATCCCCACCTGACCCTGGGAAGAATGAAATCGAACAGGGGAAAAGAGGAGCTGGCCAGAGAGATGGAGAGGCATAGAGAAGAAGAGTTTGGAAGTTTTCAGGTCGAGAAGGTTGTTCTCTTTAAGAGCGATCTGACGCCCAAAGGACCGATTTATACGCCAATGAGGGAAATCAGATTGGGGAGATAGGGAGATAATTAGAAAATGACTTTACCCCATCACCCTATCACCCCATCACCGAGTCAACTCCGGCTTTGCCGGAGGGCAGGAGGGCATGATTATGATGAAGGAGGATCCGAGCAGAAAGAAGGCGGTTGATCTTGCGGTTACACAGATCGAAAAACAGTTCGGCAAGGGCGCCATTATGAAGTTAGGCGCGGAGATGATGCTCGGAGAGGTCCCCACGATCTCCACAGGCTCCCTCTCCCTCGATATTGCCCTGGGTGTGGGAGGACTCCCCAAAGGCCGGGTAGTGGAGATTTTCGGCCCCGAGGCTTCGGGAAAGACGACCCTTGCCCTCCATGCCGTTGCCGAAGCGCAGAAAAAGGGCGGGATCGCTGTCTTTGTCGATGCGGAGCATGCGCTCGATATCCAGTATGCAAAGAAACTCGGGGTGAAGATCGATGAACTTCTCCTCTCTCAACCCGATACCGGAGAGCAGGCCCTTGAGATTACAGAACACCTCGTTCGGAGCGGAGGGGTCGATGTGATCGTGATCGACTCCGTGGCGGCCCTGGTTCCCAAAGCAGAGATTGAGGGAGAGATGGGCGATGCCCACATGGGGCTTCAGGCGAGGCTGATGTCTCAGGCCTTGAGAAAATTGACGGCCACGATCAGCAAATCGAATACGATTGTCATCTTCGTCAATCAGATTCGGATGAAGATCGGCGTCATGTTCGGAAACCCTGAGACGACAACCGGCGGCAATGCCCTCAAGTTTTATTCCTCCGTCCGTCTCGATGTCCGGAGGATCGCTTCCATCAAGCAGGGGCAGGATGTGATTGGCAACCGGACCAAAGTCCGCGTGGTGAAGAACAAAGTGGCGCCTCCCTTCAAAGAGGTGGAATTCGACCTCATCTACGGGGAGGGCATTTCGAGAGAGGGGGATGTCCTCGACGTGGCCGTGGATAAGAATATCGTGGAGAAGAGCGGGACCTGGTACACCTATGGCGGACAGCGGATCGGCCAGGGAAGGGAGAATGCAAAACAGTTTTTAAAGGAGAATTCGAAGATCCTGGAGCAGATGGAGAAGGAACTCCTTGAGAATGTTTCCCTCTCCAGAGCAGGATCGGCAAGATAAGTGAATAGTGGATAAGGTTTCGGTTACGAAGCCCGTTTGATGTATCATTGGTCTTATAGTCTTATGGTCGTATAGTCGCATAGTTTGAGATAAAAATGCTAATTGACTATAAGACTATCTGGCTATAAGACTAACTGACTGAGAAAACGGGCCTCGTTGCCGTTACCGTTGAGCGAAGCCCTTATTTTCTACATAATCGGTTTCTCATCTGTGGAATCAGAGATTTTTGGATTTTTACAAAAATCTCAAGAAGGAGGTTGAGATGGATATCAACCAGATCCTGGTAGAAGCGCTGGAGCATGAAGCCTCTGATGTTCATATCAAAGAAGGGGCTCCTCCCATTTTCAGAGTAAATGGCACGCTCAAGCCTTACAATAAGGTGAAGCCTTTCGATCATAATGATCTTTCGAAGATGGCCTTTGGCCTGATGAATGACTGGCAGAAGGAGCGTTTCATCAAGAACCGGGAAGTCGATATGGGCTACGAGGTCTATGGCCTGGGCCGGTTTCGCGTCAATGTCTACCAGCAGAGGGGAAAACTCTCGATCGCCCTTCGAATCGTTCCCTATCAGATCAAATCCCTGGAAGAATTGTCCCTTCCGCCTGTAATAGCCAATATCGCACTTGAAAATAGAGGCCTTATCCTCGTCACCGGAACGACCGGCAGCGGCAAATCCACAACCCTGGCCTCCATGATCGATATCATCAACAAGAACCGGAACAGCCACATCATCACGATCGAAGACCCGATCGAATTCATCCATGAGGACAAGAGGTCGATCATCGACCAGAGGGAGGTGGGCTCTGATACGAGCACCTTCTCCAGCGCCCTGCGCGTGTCTCTCCGACAGGACCCGGATGTAATCCTGGTCGGCGAAATGAGGGACTTTGAGACAATCGAGACCGCCCTGACCGCAGCGGAGACAGGCCATCTCGTCATGTCCACCCTCCACACCCTCAATGCCACGGAGACGATCACCCGTATCATCTCCGTCTTTCCTCCTTATCACCAGAAGCAAGTGAGGCTCCAGCTGGCCGCCGTGCTTAAAGGCGTGGTCTCTCAGAGGCTGGTTCCCAGGGCGGATGGAATGGGACGGGTTCCTGCTGTGGAGATCCTAGTCTCCACTGCAAGGGTGAGGGAGTGCATCGTCGAAAAGGATAAGACGAGCGAACTCAACGACGCCATTTCCAAAGGCCAGACCGCCTATGGGATGCAAACCTTCGACCAATCGCTGATGTACCTGATGAAACTGAACCTCGTCACTTATGAGGAGGCCCTCAAGCACTGCACCAACCCAGATGACTTCGCCCTGAGAGTGAAAGGAATTCTCGCAACGAGCGATACCTCCTGGGATGACTATGAGACCCTTGAGAAAGAGAAGGAGAAAGAGAAGAAGGGGGAGGAGAAGACAGTGAAGTTGGGAAGGCCGGTCGATCCCAAGATGGGAGGCATGGGTTTGAAAAGATGACCTCGGATGAGATTCGTAGGGCCTTTCTCAAATACTTTGAGGAGAGGAAACATCGTGTCGTTTCCAGTTCCTCACTCGTCCCCAGAAATGATCCCACCCTGCTCTTCACCAATGCCGGAATGGTTCAGTTCAAAGGGGTCTTTTTAACCGAAGAGACCCGGGACTATTCCCGCGCCGCCACCTCCCAGAAGTGTGTCCGCGCCGGAGGCAAACACAACGATCTCGAGAATGTCGGAAAGACCGCCCGTCACCATACCTTCTTCGAGATGTTGGGAAATTTCTCCTTCGGCGATTATTTTAAAGAGGGGGCCATTGAGATGGCCTGGGACCTCCTCATCGAGAAGTGGGGACTGCCTGCTGAGAAGATGTGGATCACCATCTACCTCGATGACGATGAGGCCAATGATCTCTGGCGCAAGATCGGCGTTCCCGCGGACCGGATCGTCAGGCTGGGGGAGAAAGACAACTTCTGGGCCATGGGAGAGACCGGTCCCTGCGGACCCTGCTCTGAGATTGTGATCGACCAGGGAAAAGGAATGGGTTGCGGCCGGCCCGGTTGCGCCGTCGGATGTGATTGCGACCGCTACCTCGAGCTCTGGAACCTCGTCTTCATGCAGTTCAATCGCGACGCTCAGGGAAAGATGACCCCCCTGGCCAAACCCTGCATCGATACCGGCATGGGACTGGAACGGATATCTGCCATCCTTCAGGGCATGAAGAGCAACTTTGAGACAGACCTCTTCATCCCGATCATCAAAGAGATCGCAGAGATCGGCCATCTCTCTTATGGAAGAGATCCGAAGACCGACATCTCCATCCGGGTGATTGCCGACCACAGCCGGGCGGCAACCTTTCTGATCAACGATGGCGTCTTGCCGTCCAATGAAGGCAGGGGATATGTGCTTCGCCGGATCATGCGAAGGGCGATGAGACACGGAAAGATGCTCGGGATCGATCATCCCTTCCTCTATCAAACCTCTTCGAAGGTGGTGGATTTGATGAAGGAGGCCTATCCCGAACTGAGGGAGACAGAGGCGATCGTCTCAAAGGTGATCAAAAACGAGGAAGAGCGTTTTTCAGAGACGCTCGATTCGGGGTTGAAGATCCTGAGAGAAGAGCTGGATCAATTGAAGAAAGAGAAAGGGAAGGTCCTCTCTGGAGAGGTGGCCTTCCGTCTTTATGACACTTTTGGTTTTCCCCTTGACCTGACGGTCGAGATCCTCCAGGAGGAGGGAATGGGTCTTGATGAGAAAAGCTTTAAGGCACAGATGGAGGAGCAGAGGCAGAAGAGCAAGCAGGCCTGGCAGGGCATGGGTGAGGGAAAGGCAAAAGAGATCTACCGACGATTCTCAAACGAGGGGATGAAAGCTGTATTTGTGGGATACGAGGAGGCCCAGTGCGGATCGAAGATTCTGAAACTGATCAAAGGGGACGGATTTGTCTCCTCTGCCAGCGAAGGAGATGAAGTCGAAGTCATCTCGGAGAAGACACCCTTTTACGGAGAGACAGGCGGACAGGTTGGAGACAGGGGCGTGATCTTTCAGGAAAACTTTTCCCTCGAGGTGGAGGATACGCTCAGACCCCTGGAGGATGTGATCGTCCACAAGGCGCGGGTGAAGAGAGGAGTGGTGAGCGTTGGAATGGAGGCGACCTTCAAGGTCGATCCGGATCGAAGAGGGGCGATTGCCCTCAACCATACGGCGACCCATCTGCTCCAGGCCATGCTGAGAGAGGTTTTGGGAAGCCATGTTCATCAGGCAGGATCTCTTGTAGCTCCTGAGCGATTGAGGTTCGACTTTACCCATTTCGCCCCGATCGAAGGAAAGGATCTTGAACGGATTGAGGCGATGGTCAATCAGAAGGTCCGTCAGAACATGAAGGTCGAGACGAAGATGATGAATGTGGAAGAGGCCCTCCAGACCGGAGCCATGGCCCTCTTCGGAGAGAAGTACGGAGAAAATGTGAGGGTGGTCAGGGTTTCGGATTTCAGCATCGAACTCTGCGGAGGAACCCATACCCCCCGGACGGGTGATATTGGAATCTTCAAAATCCTGCATGAGACCGGTGTGGCCGCAGGCGTGAGGAGGATTGAAGCCCTCACAGGAGAGGGCGCCTATCGGTTTATCCGGGAGGAGGAGCATCAACTCGAGGAGATCGCCTCCTCTCTCAAATCACCGCCCGGAGAGGTTGGAGTTAGAGTGGAACGACTGCTTCAGAGACAGAAGGAGCTGGAAAGGGAGGTCGAGTCTTTCCAGGCGAAGTGGTCGCGCCAGGAGATCTCCGGCCTCCTCTCGCTTGTGAGGGAAGTAAAGGGCGTGAAGGTCTTATCGGTCAGGCTGGATGGAAAGGATCCGAAGCGATTAAGGGAGTATATCGATCAGTTGAAGGAAAAGATCGGCTCCGGAATCGTCCTTCTGGGAAGCCAGAGTGAGGCGAAGGTCACCCTGTTGATAGGTATCACCGAAGATCTCACCCGTCGGTTCAAAGCAAACGAATTGATCAAGAAGATCGCTCTCCATGTGGGAGGAACAGGAGGAGGCCGGCCCGATTTTGCTCAGGCCGGAGGGACCGATCCTGAAAGACTGGACGAGGCGCTTAAGGCCATTGACGATCTCATTTGAATCTATAACCTCTCACCAAATGCCAGTTTGTCAAATACATGGCAATAGGCATTTCTTTCAATCCCTGCCATTTCAATCGATGAGAAGACATACCCTCCCCCTTTTGATGGGGGAGGGCAAGGGTGGGGGTGAGTTAGGAATCACCCTCCCCTTTATCCCCTCCCGTCGAGGGAGGGGAAGTTTTTTGAGTAAGCGAGGGTTAGAGTAAGATGACGAAAGTTAGAGCACGATTTGCCCCAAGCCCCACAGGAGACCTCCATATCGGAGGGGCTCGGACCGCCCTCTTCAACTGGCTCCTGGCGCGGCATACCGGAGGCGCATTCATTCTCCGGATCGAGGATACGGATGTGGCACGATCGACACAGGAGTCGATTCAGGTCATCCTCGATGCGATGACATGGCTGGGACTGGATTGGGACGAGGGTCCGTTTTATCAAACAGAGAGGCTTTCCCTCTATCGGGAAATGGCCGATCAACTTGTGACCAAAGGAAAGGCCTACCCATGTTTTTGTATGCCGGAGGAGCTGGAGGCCAAGCGGGAAGCCGCAATGAAGGCAGGGCTCAAGCCAAAATATGACCGAACCTGCTTTCAGCGAAAGACCTCCCCGCCGGATAGACCCTTTGCGATCCGATTCTTTTCACCTGATGAGGGGAAGACCGTGGTGGAAGACCTCATCCAGGGCCGGGTGGAATTTGACAATAGCGAACTCGATGACCTCATCATCCTGAGAAGCGACGGGCTCCCCACCTACAACTTCTCCGTGGTGGTCGATGATGTCACCATGAATATCACCCATGTCATCCGGGGTAACGACCATCTCAACAATACCCCCCGTCAGATTCAGATCTACCAGGCATTAGGATGTTCCTTGCCGAAGTTCGGTCATGTCCCGATGATTCTTGGCCCGGACAAAAAGAAACTCTCCAAACGGCATGGAGCCCAGTCCGTGATGGAGTATCAGAAGATGGGCTATCTTCCCCAGGCTGTGGTGAATTACCTCGTTCGCCTCGGATGGTCCTACGGCGATCAGGAGGAGTTCACCCTGAAGGAGTTGATCGAAAAGTTCACGCTGGAGGCGGTGGGCAAAGCGGCCGCAGCCATTAACCCGGGAAAACTGGACTGGCTCAATTCCCAGTACATCAAAAGGATGGAAACGGATGAACTGGCTCAGAAGGTTTTGCCCTTCATTGAAGCAAAGGGGCATTCGGTGACGGACACCGACCTCCTGAAGAGAGCGGTTCTCTCTTTAAGGGAGAGATCAAAAACCCTGGTGGAGATGGCGGAGCTTTCGGAATTTTATTTCTGCGAAGAGATCGTTTATGATGAGGAGGCCGCCCAAAAATTTCTGAAAGGCGAGTCAAGGGTCATCTTCGAAGAGGTCATCGGTTCTCTTTCTAATGAGGCGATTCTAAAAAAGGAGAGCAACCATCTTCTGATCCAGCGGCTTTCCGAATCCCGGAACGAGCCTCTGGTCAAGATCGCCCAGCCCCTTCGTGTGGCCTTGACCGGAAGGACAGTCAGCCCGCCCATTGATGAGGTGATGGAGGCGCTGGGCAAGGAGAGAGTGATTCAGAGGCTAAAAAAGGCAATGGAATTTACTGGAGGAAAATGACCAATAACCAAATCCCAATCACCAAAAGTCGATGGTCTCGTTAAAAGTCTGAAAAGGCCATTTTCTGTCATTCCTGCGCAAGCAGGAATCCAGTCTTTTCAGATAGTTCGAATTCTCTGGATTCCCGTTTTCACGGGAATGACAATTTTTTATGAGTCCATAAAAAGTTAACTTTGTTTTAATTGGGTTATTGGAATTTGGTCATTATCTGGTGATTGTGAGTTGGTTATTGGTGTTTGACTTGATGCAGCACGATTAGTTAAATGCGTAACCAAGGATGATTCGATGAAACTCAAGTCTTTGGAGATGACTGGATTCAAATCCTTTGTGGACCGGCTCCATCTCTCCTTTCCTGAAGGGGTGACGACGATCGTCGGGCCGAACGGCTGCGGGAAGTCGAATGTCGTCGATGCCATCCTCTGGGCCATTGGCGAGCGAAGCGCCAAACATCTGCGGGGAAAGTTGATGGAGGATGTCATTTTCGGGGGGACTGACGGAAGAAAACCCCTGGGGATGGCGGAGGTGAGCCTCACCTTCTCCAATGAGGATGGGTCATCTCCCCCGGAATACCAGCAGTATAGTGAGATCAGCATCACCCGCAGGCTCTTCCGATCCGGAGAGAGTGAATTCATGATCAACCGGACTCCCTGCCGGTTGAGAGACATCATCGATCTCTTCCTCGACACGGGGATCGGCGTGAACGGATACTCGATTGTGGAACAGGGCCGCGTGGAACACCTCATCAATGCCAATCCCCAGGACCGGCGTTTTTTAATCGAAGAGGCGGGGGGAATTGCAAAATATAAGGAACGGAAGAGACTGGCCTTGATGAAGATGGATGCGACCCAGCAGAACCTTCTGAGGATTCAGGACATCATCTCCGAGGTGAAACGGCAGATCGTCACACTGGAACGGCAGGTGAAACGGGCGGAGGAGTATAAGGCGATACGGAAGGAAGTCAGGGAGATCGAGCTCCGCTTTGCCCTTCAGGAATATGGCGAACTTTCGGAGAAAGGGGAGGCGGCCCGGGGTTATCTCAAAGCCCTCCGGGAGAGGGAGGCTGTGATCTCCGCTCAGATGGCCCAGAGGGAGGCATCGGTCGAAGGGATGAGGCTGAGAAGTCTGGAGGAGGAGGAGAGGCTCCGCGCGCTCCAGCAGGAGCTTTACGATCTGAATCAGAGGATCCAGAGGATGGAGAACGAAGTTGAATTCTTCAGGAGAGAGAAGGAGGGCCTTCAGAGGCAGGAGGCCCAGATGCTGGAAGAGATCGGAAAAGGACTTCAAGCATGGAGAGAGACCCGCAGAGAACGAAGGAGAACGGAACAGACGAGGAAGGAGTTGGAGAAGGGAAGCCGTGAGAATGAAGAAATCGTGAAAGAATGGGAGGTTCTCTACAACGAGTTCAGGGGAACCTACCTTGAGGTTTCAGACCAATTAGAAGCGGAAAAAGGGAGATTGATCGACATGCTGACCCGGATCACTTCTCTCAGAAACCGTCAATCCCACCTTGAGGAGAGAAAGGAGGATCTCCAGAAGCGGATCCGTTCACATGAAAAAGAGTCCGAAGAGGTGAGAACAGGACTGTCCCGGTTGGAAGAGACCTTATCGAGAGTTGAGAAGGAGAGAGAGGTCAATCTCTCCTTCCAGAGCGCTCTCCGGGAGGAGAAGCAGGGGTGGGCAGGAGAACTTGAACAATTGAGGGATGCCTTTCGCATAAGACAATCCGAACGATTTGAATTGGAAGAGAGACTGAGGCAGGACCGATCTCGATATCTCTCCTTAAAAGAACTTCAGGAGAATTATGAAGGGTTTGAAAAGGGCGTGAAGTCTCTTCTCTTCAAAAAAAGAGAGGGGCAGGAGCAATGGGATCGGATCATTGGGGTGGTGGCCGACATCCTGGAGCCCGAACCTCTCTACGAGATTCCACTCGAAGCCGTCCTGGGACAGCGGTTGCAATACCTGATGGTGGCGGATGAGGGAGGGGCGATGGGCGCCATCGAAATCCTCAAAAAGGAGTCCCTGGGTCGAGGCAGTTTCATCCCCTTAGGAGTAAGCGGCAAAAAACAGAAGGAACCGTTTTCGTCATTGGAGTTGGAAAAAGGACCGGCGTCTCTGATGCGGTTCGTCAAAGTGAAGGAAGGATTTTCAGCCATCGCAGAATTTCTGATCGGGGATGTCGGCGTGGTCGATCATCTGGAGAAGGCGCTCAACTGGATGGAGCAAGAAGGTCCATTTGAAACCCTTGTCACCCTCGAAGGGGAAGTGGTGGAACGGACGGGGGTGATCTCCGGAGGAAGCCGTGATCAGGGCCTTGGCATCCTGGAGAGAAGGCGGGAGATCAGGGAGTTGGAGAAAAAGATTGAGCAAGAGGAGCAGAAGTGCGGTAAAGCCCTTGAGGAAGAAGAGCGTCTTCATCAGGAGATCCTTGAGAGAGAAGTCCGGCTGGAGAATAGGAAGAGAGAGATCCAGGAGAAGGAGATTGAACTCCTCCATCAGGACCGGGATCTGGAAGGGGTAAGAAAGGAGATCTCACAATTCCATCAGCGGGAGGATCTCCTCCGGTTCGAAGGAGAGGAACTCAGAGGGGAGGCAAAGGAAATTGAAGAGGAGATGAAGACGGTCCTGGATCAAATGATCAGAGAGGAGGCCGCAAGAAAGGAGAAGGAGGAGGAGCTTCAATCCCTTAAAAAGACGGTGGAGGAGGTAAGGGAAGGAACCGAAGAATTAGGAGGAAGGATCACGGAGAAGAAGGTCTATCTGGCCTCGGTCGAGGAGAAGCAGAGAGGGATGGAGGTTCAGATTCTCAACCTCACCGAGAATATCAGAACACTGCGTGAGCAGGTCATTTATCGAGTGAGGAGAATCAGGGCCTCGAAAGAGGAAGAGGCTTCGCTTCGTGAAAAAATCGATCAGAGGGAGAAGGAACTGGAAAGACTGGTGGAAGCCCACCGATTGAATGAAGAAGGCCTCTTCCGCCTAAGAGAGAGCGTGGAAGCGCTCTCAAATCAATGGAAAGAGGCAGAGGCTTCTTCGAGATATCTCCGTCAGGAGCTGGAAGATGTCCGGCAGAAGAGCCATGAGGAGGAGATTCGGGTTTCGGAGGTTCAATTGAAACTCCAGCATCTGCAGGATTCGATGAGAGAGCGTTATGGAGCCACCCTTTCGACATCCATTGGAATGGTTCCCGAGGAATTTTCAAGGGAGGAGAGGGCAAAGCGGCTTGCGGAGCTGAAGGCTGGTCTAGAGGGATTCGGAGAGGTCAACCTCCTCGCCCTTGAGGAGTATCAGGAATTGAAACGACGGCACGACTTCCTCACAGAGCAGCAGAACGACCTTCAGCAGGCGCTCGATACGCTTAAGAAAGCGATTGTCCGGATCAACCGGACGACGACGAAGCGGTTCTTAGAGACTTTTCAACTTGTCAACGAGAAGTTCAAAGAGGTATTCGCCCGGCTCTTTAAGGGGGGGCAGGCCAGCCTGATCCTTATGGATGAACAGGACCCATCCACCTCGGGCGTGGATATCATGGCCCAACCACCGGGCAAGAAACTCCAGAACATCGATCTTCTCTCCGGAGGAGAGAAGGCGCTCGTGGCAACCGCTTTACTCTTCGGGCTCTTCATGATCAGACCCACGCCCTTCTGCCTGCTCGATGAGATCGATGCGCCGCTGGATGATGCGAACATCAACCGTTTCATTGAAATGGTCAGGGAATTCTCAAAGACATCCCAGTTCATTCTCATCACCCACAACAAGAAAACGATGGAGATGGCCAACACCCTCTACGGGATCACCATGGAGACCCCAGGCGTCTCAAAGGTGGTCTCCGTCCGGTTGAATTAAGGAACCCTGCGTTTCGCCTGCCGAAATTCCTTGACATTTGATATATTTTTAGATACTCTTTTTTCGGGTCCAGAGATACGTCCTGTTATTTCTGGAGGTTAAGAAGGTTGGATAGCCGGGCCGCTATCTGAGAATTTATTTCGGATATTGGCCTTTTTTGATACCGGAATCATTCAAAATTGGATTGAAATCACTCACGAAAAGTAACCCCTCAGTTATGAAGGATAAATGCTTTGTCGAATATGTAACTCAGGACCCTGCCGCAGGAGCCCTGTAAACTCAGCCCTAAAGGGCTGAGTTACAGGTTGTGGTAAACTTAAGCAAACCATAACTGAGGGATTACCACGAAAAGGCCTTTTATTAGGATGTGAAAATATTTATTTGCATTTAATTTTTAGATGTGTAAAATGGCTTCGCCCTGTTAAAACTGACGAAACTCTTATTGTGTTTGAAAGACATTCCGATTAAGAAAGGGGGTGGTTCAGTCAAGGCCTTAACGAATGGATGGAGAGGATGTTTGCCTATTGCAATAAGGCATGGGCAGAAGTAAGACGGGAGATTTTTTTATCCAAGAAAGGGAGGGGAAAATGATGAAAAAATTATTTATCTTTGCCATTATGGTCGGAGTGATTTGTATTGGTTTGCCAATGAATGGTTTGACTCAACCCGTCAGGTTTGGGGCGGTCATCAATCTCACCGGCCCAGCCTCGACCTGGGGCCAGTTCCATGCCAAGGGCATTACCGACTATATTCGTCATGTCAATGAAGTAAAGGGGGGGGTTGGAGGAAGAAAGATCGAATTGACCGTTGTTGATCATGCGTTCAAACCCCCGGAAGGAGTGAAACTGGTTAAGAAGTTCTCCGAAGAAAAGGTGGACATGATCGCCACCTGGGATGCCGGAACAAGCATTATGATTAAACCCATTATCCAGGAGCATAAGATTCCCACAATCGTCTTCTCCACCTTCCAGGGAATTCTGGCCCCGCCTGTTGACTACATCTACCTGCCCTTTGGAAGCTATGTCCTCGATTCACAGGCGGTTTTAGAGTATATCAAAGCGATCCATAAAGGAAAGGATGTTCCCAAAGTAGGTCTGTTGACTTACAATACCACTTTTGGGAAATCGATTCATGATCCAAGCAAAGAATATGCAGCCAAACATGGCATCAATATCGTGGGCATCGAGGAATTCCCTATGCCAACCATCGACATCTCCACAGAGGTGCTCCGGCTGAAGGGAAGGGGCGCGGAATATATCTTCGTTCAGATGCTTCCCGAGGCCGTGATCAGGGTCCTGACCGCCACTGATCGCGTGGATCATAAAGTCCCTATCTTCGGGACCTGGACGATCACTGACGCCGACTTCTTTAAGCTCGGCAAGGGGTTGGTCCGGGACCGTCTCTTCATGAGCTTCTCCGGAGTCCTTCCCGGGGATAAAGCATGGGGGATGCAGTTAATGGATGACCTCATGAAGAAGTATAAGACCGTGGATAAGTTCGACACCTCTTACTGGGAAGGCGTGGTCATCGGAATGATCATGGAAAGAAGCGCCCATCGAGCCTCTGGATTGTATGGGAAGATCAATGCGGAGACGATCAACAAAGCCA
>JAGXSW010000192.1 GCA_018333715.1 Syntrophaceae bacterium
CCCTCAGTTATGAAGGATAAATGCTTTGTCGAATATGTAACTCAGGGCTTTAGCCCTGGAAAACTTAAGCAAACCATAACTGAGGGATTACATCCGAAAAGCCCTTTTCTCGGCTGTTGGCCGGGCTGTTCGCGGCTCCCCATGAAATCTTCAGAGAATTTTGAGAGGCTTTCCCAAAGAGGCGTCCAGGATCCCTTCTCAGGAAGAAGAATCACGGCATTTCCTGCTTTCTTGATCAGCACCCTGTCCCCACTAAACCTATACTCTTTGGGCAGCCGCACCGCCTGACTCTGGCCATTTCGGAACAAACGCGCTGTCTTCATGTCTCCCCTCCAATAGATACACTAAAAATATATACTCAATATGAAGAGAGGTCAAATCCTCAAGAAAGCAGGCCAGTCGCTCCTAAAGATGTAATAGAAGTTAGTCCGGGAATTTTGGAATCTCCAATGGTGGTGAACTGAGATTTCATCATGAATCACCTCTTTTGCATTTCATTGAAATAAAATATAGGATGACACATTGTAATGCAAACGGTTAACAGAAGTATTTTAGAAAATCCCCCAATTTGGGTTATAATAAATCGGCCTGAGATATGGGCGATTGGTAAGATGGCTATCAAGCATATTTTAACGGTGGATGTTGAGGATTGGTATCATGTCTGCGATATTGAGCATATCCTTCCCCCTTCTTCCTGGGATCGATGCGAGAGCCGGGTTCTCTTCAACGTGGAGAAGATTCTCACACTGCTTGGCCATTTAAAGGTGAAGGAGGTTCTTCTTGGATAAGGTCTGTATTCTCATTCCTGCCTACAATGCCGCGGGAACGATCGGTTCGGTTCTGGAGAAGGTGCGATCAATTCATCTCGATGTGATTGTTGTGGATGACGGTTCATCAGATCAAACCGGAGAGATTGCCCTCCGATTCGGAGCCCATCTCCTGAAACATCCCCGTAATCTCGGGAAGGGGATGGCTCTCCGGACAGGTTTTCAATCTATCCTCCGGAAAGGTTATGAACTGGTCATCACACTCGATGCGGATGGTCAGCATGATCCTTCGGCGATCCCATCTCTCCTCAAAGCATTCCAGAGCGTCAAGCCCGACCTCCTCATCGCCTCACGGGCCGGAGAATTTCATCGAATGACTTTTCTTCGCCGATTCTGGAATCGTCTGGGCGTCAAGGCGGTTGCACGGCTCTGCCATGCTGATATCACCGATAGCCAGTCCGGTTTCCGGCTGATCCGGACGGAAATCTTAAGGGAAATTTCACTTACCACCACCGGGTTTGAGATGGAATTGGAACTCCTGATCAAGGCTTGCAAAAGCGGATTTGGTGTGTTATCCATTCCTATAAATGTTACGTGGGTGGATGGGACGAGCTCCAGTCATTTCAGATCTGTGACCGATACCTGGCTTGTCTGTAAACTTTTCCTTCGAAGCCTGTTCTGGTGAAAAAGATGGATATTTATCAGAAAGCGAAATTTTATTCCATTTCAAAATTTACAACGGTCGCCCTTTCTCTTCTGGCCAATGCTTCAAAAGAAAATCTGATTCGCCTTACCTATCTGGCCGAAAAGATTCCGAAGAAGGAGGCCTACCGCGAAAAGATCCGGTGGATCCGGACTCTCTTTCAGGCCGATCATCCGGCCCTGGCCATTGCAAGAAGGGTTCTTAACGAGATTCACCCTCTTCACCGGAAAAAGATCATCACTAACTTCATCATCAACCAGCTTCTGGTGGGCACCAACCGCAGAAAGGCATTTGAAGAGGAGAGAGGGTTTAAGCCGCCCAATGCAATGCTCATCAGTCCTACGATGCGATGCAATCTCAACTGCTTTGGCTGTTACTCGGGTTCCTATCCAACCGAAGAGGAGCTTCCTTTTGAGGTGATGGATCGTCTGGTCGGAGAGTGCAAGGAGATGGGCATCTACCTGGTCATCATCACCGGCGGAGAGCCTTTTTTGAGAAAGGATCTCTTTGATCTCTTCGAGAAACATCCCGACACCCTTTTCCAGGTTTATACGAATGGCACCCTGATCGACGAGAAGATGGTCCAGCGATTCGTAGCCCTGGGCAATGTCGTTCCAGCGATCAGCCTCGAGGGCCTCAGAGAGGAGACCGATGCACGGAGAGGAAAAGGGCACTTTGACCGGGTGGTCCAGATAATGGACTGGCTCAAAAAAGCAGGAATCTTCTTCGCCATTTCAACCACCCAGACGATACGAAATTCAGAGACCATTGGAAGTGATGCCTTTGTCGATTTTCTTGTGGAAAAGGGATGTATTTTCCTCTGGAACTTCCATTATATCCCCATTGGTCGCGATGCAGACCTCAGCCTAATGGCGACTCCTGAACAGAGGGCCGGGATACGGGAACGGTTTGCCTATTTCAGGGCGACGAAGCCTCTCCTCATGGTGGACTTCTGGAATGACGGGTGCCTCACCGAAGGATGCATTGCCGGAGGGAGAAAATACTTCCATGTCAATGCCCGTGGCGATCTGGAGCCCTGCGTCTTTTGCCACTTCGCCTATGACAACGTCAAGGAGAAATCTCTTATGGAGGCCCTCAACTCCCCCCTCTTTCAGGAGATGCGCTCCAGACAGCCCTTTTCGGAAAACCTTTTCATCAACTGTCCTCTGATCGATCATCCCGAGCAGGGAAAAGAGTTTGCCCTTAAATTTGCCAAATACTTTACCCATGAAGGAGCGGAGGGGTTTTTTACGGAACTGTCTCCAGCCATTGATGCCTATTCAAAAACCTACCGGAAGCTTGCCGAAGCTGCATGGAAGGAGAAGATCGAGAGTCAAAATAGCGAGGCTCCAAAAGCAGAAAAAAAAGTTGCAGGTTCACCCCGTTGTTGAATGGATATTAATTGTATCTGGATACCTTCATCGATTAAAAAGGTTTTAAAACTTCAAGGGCAGAGATTTAGTGCAACTACGGGGTAGACATGGATGAAGGTCACCTTTCCCCATCTTGGCACGATGCACATCTTCTGCAAGGCGATTGCAGAGACTGCTCAGATTCCCTATGTTGTTCCTCCCGAAACCAGCCGTAAAACCCTGACCCTGGGTGTCCTCCATTCGAACGAGTCTATCTGCCTTCCCTTTAAGATCATCCTGGGGAACTTCATCGAGGCCCTTCAGATGGGAGCCGATACGATCGTAATGGTCGGAAGCGGCCCGCCCTGCCGCCTGGGACTCTATGACCTCGTCCAGAAGGCGATCCTCGAAGATATGGGGCTTCACTACCGGTGGTTGACGATTCCGCCCCGTTTGACCCTTCAGGCGATCTGGAAAAATTATAAGGAGACGAAGGAGTTGAAGAAAGAGTTAAGCTGGAAGAATATCCTTCTCTTTCCTTACGGGCTCCGTATGGGATGGAAGAAGATGATGGCCTGCGAGGCGCTAGAAAAACTGGCGATGAAGGTCAGGCCGAGAGAGGTTAAAAAAGGGGAGACACAGAAACATTTGAAGAAAGCCCTTTCAGGGGTGGATGAGGCCAGGACCTTGCGAACGCTCAATGACGCATTGCAAAAAGGGAAGGCCATACTTCAAATGACAGGGCAGGATTTCTCCCGAATCCCTCTTAAGATTGCGATCGTGGGAGAGCTCTACACGGTGATGGATCCCCATATCAACCGGGGAGTGGAACAGAAATTGGGTGAACTGGGAGCAGAGGTGACTCGCACCTCCTGGTTCTCGACCCATATCCTGAGAAGTTTGCGAAAGAACAAGGCAGATCAGAATTCAGAGAGGATTCGATTTTTCGAGGCATCGAAGGCCTATCTCGGTTATGATGTGGGCGCAGAGTGTAACCTCTCCATCGGCGAGGCGATCGTGAGATCAAAGGAGGGATACGATGGGGTGGTTCATCTCATGCCCTTTGCCTGTATGCCGGAGACCACTGCCTCCGGAATTTTGACCCGTGTGGGAAAGGATTGGGACATTCCCATCCTCACGTTGATTCTTGATGAGCAGGAGATCGAAGGCCGAATTCAGACACTGCTCGAAGCCTTCGTCGAGATGTTACAATGGAAGAGAAAGGCCGCATAGGCATTCCCAGATCTCTGATGTTTTACCGGTATTTTCCTCTCTGGAAAGTTTTTTTCGAAGAGCTGGGCTGGAGAGTGATCGTTTCTGACGGATTGGGAAAGAGAGGGAAGATCATCTATTTTGAGGACAGTTGCCTTCCCATGAAACTGCTGGTCACCCATTCGATTAATCTGAGGGGAAAAGTGGATCACCTCTTTGTCCCGAGACTGGTCAGCCTCCACCGGTCTTATATCATGTGCCCAAAGTTCCGTGGGGCTCCGGATATCGTTCGTCTCGCCACGGAGGGAACCGTTTCGATCCTCGATGAGACAATCGATCTCAGGACGAGGGAACATTCGATGCTCCGATCCTTCTTGAAAACCGGCAAGCGATTGGGCGCTGACGAAAAGGAGGGGAAGAGGGCCTTTCAAAAGGCAGAGCGGTTTTTTATTAATTTTCAGAAGGGATGGGAGAATCGGATTAATGTGCTTTCTTCGAAGGATCTATTCCAGTTTGACATTCCAACCTCCTCCGAAAAAAATATTTCCCCTCCCCCCCGGCCTCGCCAAGGCGAAGCCGAGGGCGAGCTGGCGGGAGAGGATAAAAGGGAGGGGGGATATGGTCGACTTTATTCACCCCCACCCCTGCCTGCGCCGAGGCTTCGGCAGGCAGGCTCACCCTCCCCCGTCAAAGGGGGAGGGAAGGATATTGGGGAAACTTCTATGCGGGTGGCCTTCATCGGACACCCTTACAATCTCTTCGATACGGATGTGAATAAGGATATTCTTTCCTTCGCCAAAAATCTGGGGATGAGGATCATCACCCCTGACAGCCTTTCGGAGAAAGAGATAGACGCACAGGTTTCAGATCTTTCAAAGGAGATTTACTGGTCTTCGGGAAGGGAGATCGTAGGCTCCCTGTTTCATTTCCTTTCAGGAGGAGTGGATGGAGCGATCTTTCTCACGTCCTTCAAATGCGGCATCGACGCTCTTCTTCAGGAGTTCATCAGGAGGAGATTGAAGTTAAAGGGAGGAACTTCGATTCCCCTTCTCGTCCTCTCCCTTGATGAACATTCAGGAAGGGAGGGGTTGACCACAAGGCTGGAGGCGTTTAAGGATGTGATAGAGGAGAGGAAACGTAATTAAATAGCAAAATTATGTAGTAGTAGCGTCGGCATTTACTGCCGACGGAAACCCCCGCCCCCAGTGAATGGGGGCGCTACAAGTTCTGATTATGGGAAACTATTTAGGTATCGATGTCGGTTCCATTACGACGAAGATGGTCGTGATTAACGAGGGAGATGAGGTTTTGGCGGAAGTCTACCTCCGGAACAACGGCCGTCCTCTCGAAGCCATCCAGCAGGGATTGGAGAGCATCTCCTCTCGATTGGACGGAGAGACCTCCATCGATGGAGCGGCGACCACCGGAAGCGCCCGGCATCTGGCCGCTTACCTCGTGGGGGCGGATCTCGTCAAGAATGAGATCACTGCCCATTCCATCGCCGTCATTGATCTTTTCCCGGAAGTAAAGACCGTTTTCGAAATCGGAGGGCAGGACTCGAAGGTGATCCTCTTGAGAGCGGGGGTGGTTGTCGATTTCGCAATGAACACGGTCTGCGCCGCAGGCACAGGCTCTTTTTTAGATCAGCAGGCCGCAAGACTCGGTATTTCCATAGAGGAGTTTGGAACCCTTGCCCTGAAGGCCAAACATCCTGTCCGGGTTGCCGGCCGGTGCACAGTCTTCGCAGAAACGGACATGATTCATAAACAGCAGATCGGCCATTCCATTGAGGACATCGTCGGAGGGCTTTGTGACTCCCTGGTCAAGAATTATCTGAACAATGTCTGTCGGGGCAAAGAGATCCTTTCTCCGATTGTCTTTCAGGGAGGGGTCGCTGCCAATCAGGGCATCCGAAAAGCGCTTGAGAAAGAACTGGAAACCCCTTTGATCGTGCCGGAACATTTCGGTCTGATGGGGGCGATGGGTGCGGCCAAATTAGTGAAGAGGGTGAAACCTTTCAGGACTCAATTCAAAGGATTTGAACTTTCCCGGAAATCCTGTTTGACCCGGGGATTCGAATGTAGTGAATGCGAAAATCAATGCGAAGTGGTCGAGCTCCTGGTCGATCGGGAGGTGGTTGCCTGCTGGGGAGACCTCTGCGAGAAGTACCGAAAGTCTTCCAGTGTGGTGTCTCAATAATCACTTTACAATCCGTTCATGGTGAGCTCTTCCTTCGACTTCACTCAGGACATGAGGGAAAAACCGTTCGCCCTGAGGCTCTCGAAGGGACGAACGGGGTATGTAAAGAAGCGTTAGAAGCACTACACTATTCCTATCGTCGGATAGTCTTATGGTCAACAGGGGTTAAGCATGGAGGATCGCCACGTCCGGTCCCTAAACCGATTTATCTACCTCTTCCTCTTTCAATTCTGTTCAACCCTGATCCCCCGATCTGTCCAAAAATTCTTCAGTGTGGTCGTGGGAGATATCTTCTATCTCCTGATGGAAGGGACGAGAGGCTATGTCAGGAAAAATATCGAGGGAATCAGCGGAGGAAGGTGGTCAAAGGAGAAGATCGGTGTGTTGGCCAGGAAGACCTTTCAAAACTATGGCCAGTACCTTCTCGACTATATGGTGATGCACCGCCTTCAGCCTTCCAACAAAAATAGGTGGGTGGAGGAGGAGGTGGGCGGAGAGTATATGGTGGAGGCTCTGAAGGAGGGGAAGGGCGTCATCTGTATTACACCTCATCTTGGGAATTGGGAAATTGGAGGGCTGCTCTTCTCCTTTAAAGGAGGAAGCCTCAATGTGCTCACGCTGGACGAGAGGGACCTGGATACGAAATCTTTTCGGGAGGAGATGAGAAGGCAAAGGGGGATTAAGAACATCTATATCAATCCGAAGGATAATTCTCCGATGGCGGTGATCGATGCGGTCAAGGCATTGCGGCAGAATGAGATTGTGGCGATGTTGGGAGACCGCATCGAAACCCAGAAGACAATGACCTTCGATTTCTTCGGGAAGAAGACTCCTTTTCCCATTGGGGTGGCAATTCTCGCCATGGCGACTGGCGCGCCGGTGCTTCCGGTATTTGTGGTGATGGAAAAAAGCCGAAAATATCGGGGTATCATCGAAACCCCCATCCATTTCGATGACACTGCAAGGAAAGACCGGGAAACGGTCCTTCGAAACGGGATGGAGAAATTGATTAAAAAATTTGAGGAGTATATCGAAAAATACCCGGATCAATGGTATAATTTTTAT
>JAGXSW010000193.1 GCA_018333715.1 Syntrophaceae bacterium
TGGACCCGCCTACGCCGAGGCTTCGGCGGGCAGGCGATAGACGATGGACGACAGAAAAGAGAAAATGATGCGGAATTCGGAATAAAGTCCAATGGAAAAATACAGTTGGGAGTTGGGAGAAGGAAGAACGGACACGGAGACGCGGGGATGGGGGGGACGAGATTGTATCAAATAGTTATATGAGGGTAGATTGACATCTCCGAATATTTTGAGTAAAATTACTCAACATATTGAGCAATTTGTAAGGAGATAAAATGTACCATCGACCAGTTTATCAGATCCTTTTCGCCCGATTAAAAGAGCCGCGTAAGTTTCTGCAGGTCCTGGCAGGTCCGCGTCAGACCGGCAAGACAACCCTCATTCGCCAGGCCATGGAGTCGCTTACTCTTGCAAGCCACTATGCCTCTGCCGACGAGCCGACCTTGCAGAGCCGGACATGGATTGAACAGCAATGGGAAATGGGGCGACTGCTGGTGCGAGAGAAGGGGAATAAGGCCGGCGCATTACTTGTTCTGGACGAGATTCAGAAGGTAGCCGGATGGTCCGAAACGGTGAAGCGTCTGTGGGATGCGGACACTGCAAAGAAAGTGGACCTCAGGGTTGTGCTTCTGGGATCAGCCCCGCTTCTTATTCAGCAAGGGCTGGCGGATAGTCTGGCAGGTCGTTTTGAAATCATTCCGGTTGTCCATTGGTCTTATTCTGAGATGAAAGACGCCTTTGGATGGGGGCTGGACCAGTACGTCTATTTCGGGGGGTATCCGGGCGCGGCGGATTTGATTAACGACCGGCAGCGATGGGCACGCTATATCATTGATTCGCTTATTGAAACAACGATCTCACGCGACATCCTGCTCATGACGCGGATTGATAAACCTGCCCTGCTCCGAAGGCTGTTTCAACTCGGTTGCAACTATTCCGGTCAGATTCTCTCATATCAAAAAATGATCGGCCAGCTTCCGGACGCGGGCAATACCACGACGTTGGCACATTATTTGGAACTAATGTCGGGCGCGGGCATGTTGACCGGCTTACATAAATTGACTGATCAGCGTGTCCGGCAGCGGGCTTCAAGCCCAAAACTGCAGGTGTTGAACACTGCGCTCTTGAGCGCTCAATCAAATCTCTCTTTTGACGCCGCGCGGAAGGATCGGGAGTTCTGGGGCAGATTGGTGGAGTCAGCTGCAGGCGCCCATTTAATCAACAGCGCAACAGGGACAGGCATTGAAGTGTATTACTGGCGGGAGCGCGGCAAAGAGGTCGATTTTATCCTGCGCTTAAACAAGGCCACTGTGGCAATCGAGGTTAAGAGCGGATACAGCAAGGGCAGTCTGCCCGGTATGGGGGAGTTCGGCAGGGTATTTAAACCAAAAAGAAAATTGCTGGTGGGCGGGGAAGGAACTCCTGTTGAGAAATTCCTCTCGGTTCCCGTGGAGAATTGGTTTGATTAGACGATTACCATTTCTCCCCCACCTCTTTGCCTGTCCATGACAGGAAAAGGATTACCAAAGAAGGGTATAAAAGCATGAGTGTCGCCCTGGTGAGCATAGAAAAAATAGGGGAGTGTCCCTAATTTACCCCCATGAGGAATATGCAGGAGGAGTCTATCTATGGAAGAACGGATATTAATTGTCGATGATGAGGAGGTCATCTGCAACATCTTATCCCGGCGGTTGACGAAGGAAGGGTATTCCTGCACTACGGCCCATAACGGGAAGGAAGCCCTCAACCATTTTTATAAAGATTCTTTTTCCCTCATCGTCTCCGATATCAAAATGCCCGAGATGACCGGGATTGAGCTGTTGCAGAAGGTAAAAGCCATTGACCCAAAGATGAAAATAATCATGGTGACCGCCTACCCGGAGATCGATCTGGCGGTGAATGCGATGAGGCTGGGGGCATATGATTTCATCATCAAGCCGGCCGACCTTGACCTGATCGTCATGAGCGTGAAGAAAGCCCTTGAGAGCAGGCGGCTCGAAGAGGAGATCGAGGCTTATCACAATCGCATGGAAGAACTGGTGGAGGAGCGGACCGCAAAACTTAAGCAGGCTTATCGGATTCTGAAAAAAGCCCATCTGGATTCGGTGAAAGTTCTGGCTGAGGCGATCGATGCGAAAGATCCCTATACACGGGGGCATTCCGACCGGGTGAAACGGATGAGCCTGGCGATCGCCAAGAAGATGGGCTTTTCGGAAGAGAGGCTGGAGAATCTGGAATATGGAGCGCTTCTTCACGATATCGGCAAGATCGGCATCAAGGACGAGGTCCTTCAGAAACAGGCCCCGCTGAGTTCCGAAGAATACCAATATATTCAGGAGCACCCACTGATCGGAGTGAAGATTGTGGAGGGGGTGGAATTTTTTAAGGATAAGATTCCGATGATCCGTCACCACCATGAACATTATGATGGCAGCGGTTATCCGGACGGACTGGCAGGCGAGGCCATTCCCATAGAAGCTAGGATCATCAGCCTTCCTGATGCGTTTGATGCCATGACGAGTTCAAGACCCCATCGAGGGGTGATGTCCCTTCAGGATGTTCTTGCGGAACTGGAGAAGTTCAAAGGCAGACAGTTCGACCCGAAGGCGCTTGAGATTTTCGTGCGGGAGAAGATTTATAAGTTGTAACTGCGAGATAAATACATGGAATAATGGAAGATTGGAATACTGGAAAGTTGGGTACATATTCCAGTTCGTTAAAGCAATAAAATTTTTGCCAGTATTCCATTATTCCAACATTCCATGCAAACCGGAAGGTACGGGCACTAATGAGTTTTAGAAATTCCCGGTAGGTATAGCGTAAAGATTATGCCGGCCAATCTCACCCCCCAGTATTTAGAAGCAGAGGCCAAGTTCAAGCAGGCCAAATCCGTTCCCGAAAAGATCAAGGCGCTTGAGGCGATGATGGCCGTCATCCCGAAGCATAAAGGGACGGAGAGGCTCCGGGGGCAACTGAAGTCCCGGATGGCCAAGTTGAAAGAGGAGCTTCAAAAAAGACCTGCGGTCAGCAGGGCAGAGCAGGCCTATAATGTCAAAAAAGAAGGTGCGGCCCAGGTGGTGCTTCTGGGCCTTCCCAATGCGGGAAAGTCTAACCTCTTCACCCACCTCACCCATGCTCCTTCTGAGGTCGCGGATTACCCTTTTACCACACAGAACCCCATTCCGGGAATGATGAAGTTTGAGAACCTCCAGATTCAACTGGTGGATACACCGCCCATCCAGATGGACCGGATCGAGCCCGGATTTCCCAATCTCATAAGGAATGCCGATGGACTTCTCATTGTCCTGGACCTGACGGATGATCCTGTCTTTCAGATGGAGGTCCTTCTTGAAGAGTTGAACCGGATGAAGATAAGGATAGGAGATGGAGATCCAGCCTGTCCCCTGGAGCAAGGGTGGGTTTTTAAAAGGGCGTTTCTTCTCGGAAACAAGGCTGATCTCAAGAATGCGATGGATGGACTCCGGGCGCTCGAGAGCCGTTTCAAGGATGAATGGATGGTCCTGCCGGTCTCTGCAAGGGAGGAGATGAATTTCGAAGAGGTGAGGAAAGAAGTTTTCTGCCGACTCGATATCCTCCGGGTCTATACCAAAATTCCAGGGAAAGAGCCAGACCTGACAGAGCCTGTGATTCTGAGGAGGGGAAGCACGATCGAAGATGTGGCCCTTTCGGTTCATAAGGATTTCGCCGCCAAACTGAGGTATGCCCGGGTCTGGGGATCGGGGAAATTTGACGGCCAGATGGTGAAGCGCGACTACCGGGTGAGCGAAGGCGATGTGATTGAACTGCATCTTTAACGATGGACAATGAACAATAAACAATGAACCACCTTCTCTCCCTCTCCCTTGATGGGAGAGGGGCGGG
>JAGXSW010000194.1 GCA_018333715.1 Syntrophaceae bacterium
CTTTTGTAGCGTCCCGATTTAGTCGGGACGAAAGCTGCGCCCCCGATCCTGCGGCAGGCGAGGGCGCTACTGATACTAAGCGCCTATATAAGGTCGACTTCCAAATAATATAGGAGACGATTATGTCTGAACTTAAAGTTGTTAACATTAAGGACGTGAAAGGAGAGCGTCGGGAACCCCCCAGAATGTCATGGATTCTGGTCTCTGAGAAGACCGTGGGATCACAGAATCTGGCCATGGGCGTGAATGAGACGTATCCCGGAGGAATGGTGCCGGAGCACAAGCACGATAATGAAGAGGAGGTCATGTATTTCGTGGCGGGAAGAGGAGTCTTTGTGACCGAAGGGAGGGAGATCCCCCTGGAGCCAGGCGTGTGCATCTATAATCCGCCTGGGAAGCTCCACAAGATCATTAACACCGGGGATGAGGTCCTGAGATTTATATGGATCTATTCCCCGCAGTTGCCAAGTCACCGAAAATAGCGAGACCCCCGAATTGTCATTCCGGGCTTGACCCGGAATCCAGTCTTTAAATTTCTGGATTCCCGCTGAAGTTTACCTCGTACTTGATACGGGGTGGGAATGACATGATACGGATGATACCAAAAAGGAGGAAGTGAAATGGGAAATTGGAAGTTACCGCCGGAAGGTGGGCATATGGACAAACCAAGCAAGATCTATTTTCAAACCATGACCAAAAAGGATGTGGAGGAACGACTCGAAAAGAATGACATCATCATCATCCCGCTTGGATCCACAGAGAATCATGGGTCTGCGGGTCCCTATGGTGAAGATATCTTTATGGTGACGAGAATGGCCGAGGAGATCGCCAAAGCGACAGGGTGCACGGTCGCGCACCCTGTTGTTTATGGATCTCACCCCTACCACCATTTAGGCCAACCCGGAACGATCGTTGTCCCCGATGATGTCTTCTCCGATTATCTCAGGGCAATCATGGCAGGTTTCTGGAATACGGGCTTCCGGAAGCAGATCCTTATGAGTCTCCACGGCCAGGAATATATTGTTCCATCGGCGATCAACGAGTTTGGGAAGAAATACCAGGTGCCGGCGATCATCATCTTCGTGGATGTTCCGAGGGTTATGGGTCAGACCCTTATGGACAAGGCCCACGGCGGACCCTACGACAATCCCTTCCAGCATGCCTGTGAGGCAGAGACCTCCCTTTCCATGGCCCTGTTTCCTGAAATGGTCAAGCTCGAAGATGCGGAGGACAATACGCCCTGGGGTTTTCTGCCACCTGGGCACGTGGATAGGGGCGGGGATATTTATGGCAATCCGATCCCGGGCCACTGCCAGATCGGTTGTGGCGGCATTGAATGCGTGGTTTATCCTGAAGGGGTCATCGGGAAGCCCTCGCTGGCTGACCCGAAAAAGGCCTACAAAAGCGTTGAAGTCTATCTCGATTATGTGAAAAAACTACACGACGATATTATGGCCAAATTCCCTCCGGGTGTATTGCCTGAGAGTAAATACTTGAGTCAGCGGCCGCCAGAAGAGGTTGAAGCGCTTCTGAAAGGGCCGTTGAAGGGTGGAAGGCATCTCTATACGGTCGCCTTCCCGCCGTAGCACAGGTCATCCCCTCTCTCTTGCCATGACGGCAAGAGAGAGGGGATGGGTATAAGCCTTTTTGCAGGGTGAAGGGCGATTGAACTTAGGACTGAGCCTTATATTCGCCGTCAATGCCTGCAGAATCCATTCGGAGGAGATAGGCAAAAAGGGGATGGAAATATGGGGAAATGGATAGATCGGCTATGTAAGGGGCTGGAATATGTCATGGCGCTATTCCTTGCGGTGATGGTGGTTCTGGTTTTTGGAAATGTTGTTTTACGCTATGGTTTTGCCTCGAGCATTGTGCTTTCTGAAGAGCTGTCCCGGTGGTTGTTTGTCTGGATGACTTTTCTGGGCGCAGTGGTGGGTCTTAATCACGGAGCACATCTTGGCACAGAGGCGCTGATCAAGCGTCTTGGCGTCACCGGGAAGAAAATATTTCTTACTATCGCATATTTATCCATGATTTTTGTTTGTTGGCTGGTTTTTTCCGGCGCGTGGGAACAAACAAAAATCAACCTCACCACTACCAGCGCAGTGATGGAGATATCTGTAGCTTTGTTCTATGGCTCAGGGGTCGTCTTTGCAATTTTAGCAGGCCTAATTCTGATTAGAGACCTGTTTCGCCTATGGATGGGAAAGATAAAAGAACAGGAACCGCAAGGGACACCAGAGCCTTGAAATATGCCATGTGATTCTCTAATAAGGCATTAAAAAGAGGGAGAGAAACATGATCATCACGATATTTTTAGGCTCGTTACTGATCGCCATGGCGTTCGGTGTTCCAATCGCCTTCTCCCTGCTTATCAGCGGCGCCGCCCTGATGTGGCATCTCGATATGTTCGATGCGCAAATAATAGGGCAAAACATCATCGAGGGCGCCAACAGTTTTCCTCTCCTGGCGGTTCCCTTCTTCATGCTGGCCGGCGAACTGATGAATGCGGGGGGATTGTCCCGTCGCATAGTGAATTTCGCCATGGTCCTGGTCGGCCATATCAGGGGAGGGCTGGGATACGTGACTATCGTGGCGGGCTGCGTCATGGCCGCGTTGTCAGGATCGGCTGTCGCTGATGCGGCCGCCTTGTCGGCATTGCTCTTGCCGATGATGGTCACTGCGGGGTACGATAAAGCCAGATCTGCGGGATTGATTGCTTCTGCAGGCATTATAGCCCCTGTTATACCGCCCAGCATCGGTTTTGTCATTTTTGGCGTGGCCGCAAACGTGTCCATTATGAAACTGTTCTTGGCCGGTATTTTCCCGGGCATATTGCTCGGAGCGTCTCTTTGGTTTACCTGGTGGTGGCTCATTCGCAAGGAGACGATGACGGTTTCTCCCCGCCCGTCTGTCGCTAACATCATTCGTGCCACGAAGGACGCGGGCTTTGCGATGGTGCTTCCCGTTATTGTGGTCGGCGGCCTCAAATTTGGTGTGTTTACGCCGACAGAAGCGGCCGTTGTCGCAGCGGTTTATGCGCTGGTCATATCCCTGGTGGTCTACCGGGAAATCAAGATCAAGGATATAGTCCCCCTCTTTATTGCGGCCGCCAAAACCAGCTCCGTGGTGATGTTCCTTGTAGCCGCAGCAATGGTCTCGGCTTGGATCATCACCGTTGTCAATTTGCCGGGTCAGGTCGTGGGGCTGTTGGAGCCATTTCTCGATAATCCGAAATTGCTGATGTTTGCCCTAATGGTTCTGGTTATGGTTGTGGGCACGGCTCTGGATATGACCCCGACCATCTTGATGCTGACTCCGGTTTTGATGCCGCTGGTGAAGGCGGCGGGAATCGACCCTGTTTATTTCGGGGTGTTGTTTATCATCAATAACTCGATTGGCTTGATCACGCCGCCGGTGGGAACTGTTTTGAACACCGTGGCGGGCGTAGGCAAGGTCGATATGGATAGTGTGACCAAGGGCGTCCTACCGTTCATGATCGCCCAATTTGCAATCATGTTCTTGATGGTGTTGTTTCCTCAATTGGTCACTGTGCCGGCCAGATGGCTTATCGGCTACTAAGTGTTATTCCGGTTGGGGCAACTTGCGGGCGTGATAGGTACGCTGCGACCGCAGGTTTTTAAAAGGCGTACAATCAACTCAATCTTTTTAAACAGGAGGTGTGTCATGAAGAAAGGTCTGATGTTACAAAGCGTAGTGGTAGCGGTTGCGGTGGTAGCGGTGGTCGCTTTTTTTGGTCTGGCATCGGCGCAAGACATCAAGGAGCGCACCATCAAGGCTGCTACCATGAATCCCAAGGGTCATCCGATACCAACAGGTTTGGAGAAGTTCGCTGAACTTGTAGAGGCCAAGACAAGGGGAAAAATCAAGGTCAATTTATTCCCGGGCGGCGTCCTGGGCAGCGACGCCCACAATGTTTCCGCAATCCAAGGAGGGACCCTGGAGATGGCTTCGATGAATGCGGGCATTTTGGCATCACAAGTAAAGGAGTTTGGGATCTTCGATTTTCCCTTTATGTTTGCCAGTGGAGCGGAAGGGGATGCTGTGTGCGACGGGGCCTTCGGCCAGATGATGTTCGATAAGCTGGAGCCCAAAGGGATTGTTGGGCTTGCCTATTTCGAGTTAGGTTTCCGCCATATCACCAACAGCAGGAGGCTAATCAATAGGCTCGAAGACATTGCCGGCTTGAAGCTGCGCGTCATTCCCAACCCCATCAATGTCGATTGGGTCAGCGCTCTGGGCGCCAGCCCTACACCGCTTGCCTGGCCGGAGGTCTATGCTGCGCTCGAGCAGAAGGCGGTCGATGGACAGGAAAATCCCTTTACGGTTATTTTGGCCAACAAATTATACGAAGTGCAAAAGTTCCTGGCTATCACGAACCACCAGTATAACCCTCAGGCAGTTATGATCAGCAAGAAATTCTGGGATACGCTTTCGGGCGACGAGAAAAAACTCCTTAAAGATTCAGCTCGGGAAGCGGCGGTCTTTCAGCGGAAGTTCAACCGTGAGCAAATGGGTGCGGCGCTCGATGGCCTGAAGAAACATGGTATGCAGGTAACGGAATTCAGTGCGGCGGAGATGGCCAAATTTCGCGAAAAGATGAAGCCGGTTATCGAGAAACACGGGGTGGTTGTTGGTCCCGAGGTAGTGAGTGCGCTACAGGCCGAGACTGCCAAACTGCGCAGGTAGGCTTTAATGGGCCTGGGTGAAAACACCCGGGCCCATTTCATGATCCTTTTATCATCATTGTTATCAAAGTGGATCTGGGCCCTCTTTAAAAAAAGGTTATTCCATTTTTAATTGTAGAGATTGTAATATTATTCGTGATTACCTATATGCCCTGGTTTACTCTGACGCTTCCTCGCCTCTTTAAACTGATATAACTTCTTTCTGAAGGATATCGGTGCGCCATGCACTTTCTATGTGATAGGAGGAAATATGGGAAAGGTGCGATTGGGTTTAATTGGAATGGGAATGATCGGGAAGCTTCATGCTGAGACCATGAGCAAAATGAAGGATCTGGAGTTTGTGGCTGCCTCTGATGTCGAGGCGAAACATCAAAAGACGGCGGAGGAGCTCAGAACAAAATTCTACCAATCCTATGAAGAAATGATTTCCAAGGAGAAACTGGATGGCGTGGTGGTTGCCGTCCCGAATGAACTCCATCTTCCGGTAGGCTCGGCCTGTGCGAAGAAAGGATTGCATCTCCTTATGGAAAAACCCATTGCGGCCGACCTTGAATCCGCAGACCGCCTCATCCAGGCAGCCAAGGAGAACAAGGTTCATCTTATGGTCGGACACCACCGGAGGCACAACCCGCTCATTGAAGAGCTCCGGAATATCGTGCGGGGAGGAAAGATCGGAAAACTCGTCGGCGTAACGGTTCTCTGGGCATTATACAAACCCAAGGACTACTTTCAGGGACCCTTTACCTGGAGGGCTGCCATCGGAGGAGGGCCGATCCGGATCAACTTGATCCATGAGATTGATAATATCCGTTACATCTGCGGTGACGTCACGCGTTTGTATGCGGAGGTGAGCAATGAGGCGAGGCAATTCCCGGTCGAAGACACGGTCAGCATCAGCCTTCGTCTGGCGGGTGGCGCAGTGGCAAATATTTTTCTTACGGATACCGCCCCTGGGAATATCGGATACGAGGCCAACACCGGTGAGAACCTTTTTTTCTACCACAGCCCGGAGACATGCTATTACTATTTCGGCACAGAGGGAATGATTACCTTTCCACAGATGAAGAAATTCTTTTATCGGGATCCTGGGAAAGCGGGATGGCAATTTCCCCTTTGTGAAGAAGGAATCAAGATTGACCGTGAGGATCCCTACACCCGGCAGATCAGAAACTTCTGCGGGGTCATCCAGGGATCGGAAACCCCCAAGATCGATGGAGTAGATGCCCGGAAAACGCTGGAGGTGACTCTGGCGATTCAGAAATCAGGAGAAACAGGCCAGCCTGTTGTCTTCTGATGAACCAGGGTAAGGGTTAAGGTTAGGAGGCCAGTTTGGGCAAAGTGAGAAGGTTATGGCTGATTATTTAGAACCGTTACCCAAACCCATAGACGAACCCGGCGTCTTCGCCCTGACCCTAACCAAAATTTTTTGATTTATGTATTTACGCTATGCTCTATGCTGTTTTTAATTCAGTCAGGAGGGAAGAGTGGGAAAAGTAAGGCTCGGGTTGATCGGTTTAGGGTTAATGGGAACTCCCCATGCCAGAACCTTAATAAAAGTCCCGGAATGCGATCTCGTAGCCGCATCTGACGTTGATGAAAAACAAAAAGCGGTCACAGAGGAACTCGGAATCAAATTTTACCGGCGTTATGAGGAGATGATTGAAAAGGAAAATCTCCAGGGTGTGATCCTCGCCGTTCCTAACCACCTCCATGTTTCCATCGGCATCGCCTGCGCCCAGCAGGGTCTTCATCTTTTTGTCGAGAAGCCTATTGCTCAGAGCGTCTCCGAGGCGGATCGTCTCATTGAAGCGGCAAAAAAGAATAAGGTTCGCATATTGGTTGGGCATCAGAGGAGGTTTAGCAGTCTCGTAGAAAAGGCCCGTGAAATTGTCGCCGGAGGCGAGTTGGGCAGGCTGGTGGGTGTCACTGTCACATGGGCCCTACTGAAGCCAGGACCCTATTTTGAGGGGCCCCTTTCCTGGCGAAAGGATAAGGGAGGAGGGCCGATCCTGATCAATCTGATCCACGAGATCGATAACCTCAGATATATCTGCGGAGAGATCGATCAAGTCTTTGCCCTGACGAGCAATAAGGTCAGGAATTTCCATGTGGAGGATACGGCCAGCATCGCCTTGCGATTCAAGAACGGGGCGTTGGGAACCATCTTCCTTTCCGATTGCGCGCCCTCCCTGACATCCTGGGAAGGGACGACCGGAGAAAACCCGCTGCTGTACCACGATTTCGGGAACTGCTATAACTTCTTCGGCACGGATGGTTCGTTGTTGTTCCCTCAAATGAAGAGACTCTACTACTCCGACCCCGCGAAGGCAGGATGGAATTATCCCATCACGGAGCAGGGATACAAAATGGTCAGGGAAGATCCTTATATCAAGGAGTTCAGCCATTTTTGCAGAGTCGTTTCAGGGAAAGAAGAGTCGAGGACCTCAGGAGAAGACGGGAGAAGAACGCTGGAGGTGACTCTGGCCATTCAGAGGTCGGGTGAGACAGGACAACCCATTGTCTTATGATGATTGGGGTCAGGGTTAAGGCGAGGAGGCCAGTTTGGGCAAAGGTTATGGCTGATGATTTAAGGCCATTACTGACCTTAACTGAGGTTTTTATTTTATGGAGTTACTCTATGCGCTATGCTCCATGCGCTTTGCAGGCCTTTAATTAAATCAGGAGGAGGTTTTGCAATGAAAGCTCTCGTAAAAACCAGTCAGGAAGCAGGGATCTTCGAGGTGAAGGAGGTTCCAACACCGAAACCGGACCGGGGGGAAGTGTTAGTCCAGGTCAAGGCGGCGAGTCTCTGCTACACCGATGTTGCCATTTTGAACAACAAATATAAGGGACGAAGGCCCGTCCCTATCCCCATCATTATGGGTCATGAAGGGGCGGGTGTTGTTTCAGCATTGGGGGAGGGTGTCGATAATGTTTCCGTGGGGGATAGAGTCGGGCTTGAAGTGGTCTATGGGTGCGGCTCCTGCATCAATTGCCTCAATGGAAACAGCAATATGTGTGCGAACTGGAGGCATATCGGCATTACCTATAATGGAATCTTTGCCGAATATGTGGTTGTTCCGGCTCGCGCCGCTCATAGGCTTCCGGATAATGTTTCCTTTGTCGATGCAGCCTGCCTCGAGCCCATCAGCCTGACGGTTCGAACGATGGAGCAGGTAAAGCCGATCGTTGGAGATACGGTTGCGATCTTCGGGCCGGGGGCAATCGGTCTCTTCCATCTCCAGGCCTTTAAGGCCGCAGGGGCCGGCCAGGTGATCATGATAGGGATTGATCAGGATGTTAAGCGGTTTGAGAAGGCTAAGGAGCTGGGGGCGGATCATATCGTTAACGCAGACAAGGAGGATGTGGTTAAGCGAGTTCGAGAGTTGACGGACGGCGTTGGAGCGGATATTGTTGTCGAAACAGCGAGCTCACCCACGGTTTTCCCCCTGGCGATTGAAGTGGCGGCTGCACGGGGTCGTGTCTCCTTTTTCGGCCTCTATCCTGAGGCCACGGTGAGCCCCCTCACGATCACGCGAAGCGGCCTGCACATTTTCGGAGACGTGGGATCGTTGCCCCGCTATTTTGTAAGAGCCATCCGGTGGGTTAAATATGGGAAGGTCAGGGCAAAACCCCTTGCGACTCGCCTCTTCCGTCTGGATGAAGCCAAGGAGGCGCTTGAGGCTTCTCGGATGGGGGAAGTTGCGAAAGTCATTTTTGAGTTGTAGACGTTCCATATTGTCCCAAAAGTTATAAGGTGGTGGAAAAAATGTTTGAATTGTATCTCGAAAAACCCGGCGACTTAAGGATGAAAGAAAGCGATCCACCACCTGCGCCAAAAGACAATGAAGTGAAGGTTAAAGTGATCTATGGAGGGATTTGTGGCTCGGACCTCAGGGTTTTTAGGGGAAGCATACCCTATGCGACCTATCCTTGCCGTCCCGGTCATGAAATTTTGGGGATGGTCGTTGAGGCAGGCAAAAAAACGCCGCATAAAGTCGGGACCAAAGTAGTCTCTTTTCCTAATACCTATTGCGGAGAATGTGAATTCTGCCTGCAAGGCAAAACCAATATCTGCAAGACTAAGAAATCCTTTGGGGTCACGGTTAATGGTTTATTTGCCCAGGAGATTATGATTGATTCCGAGTTCGTCGTGCCTGTTCCTCCAGATCTGGCGGAAGAGAGAGCCATACTGATCGAACCTTTTGCCGTTAACGTTCATGCTTTGAAAAGAGCCAGTATCTCCAAAGGGACACCGGTGGCCGTCATCGGTTGCGGCACGGAAGGCCTGCTGGCGATCGCTCTCCTTAACCATATGGGCGCCGATATAACGGTGTTGGATATCATTTCAGCTAAGATGGAAAAGGCTAAAAGTTTTGGTAAACAGATAAAAGCCATACATCCTGCCGATGTTAAAGACCAGGTGTTTGATGTCGTCGTCGAAGCTGCCGGAGTGAAAGCGTCTGTAGAGCAAGCATTCCAGCTCGTGAAACCAGGCGGCGCCATGATTTCACTTGGCATTACCGGAGAGGAGATCAGCTATCCGGCGCTGCGTATCACTCGCAGCGAGATCACCATTTACGGCACTATTATTTACACGAAAAAAGATTTCGCGGAGGCGCTCGCCCTTCTGCAAGATCATGAGTTTAATGTTGCTCCCGTGCTTTCGAAGATTGTTCCCTTTATTAAATACCAGGAAGCATTTGCTGATGCGTTAACTGGTGACTTTGCCAAAATTGTTCTGGACTTTAAGGAGGCTTAATATGGTATTTTTCAACGGTCTGTTGGCATTAGACAATTCAAGATGATTCAATTTTCTAACCAAGTCAAAGAAAGGAGGACATGAAGATGAGAAGAATGAAGGTTTTGTTTTGGATGGTAGGGATCATTTTGGTCAGTTTCTTTTCTTTATCACATGCTCAGGATTTTCCAGCAAAGGACCTCTCGGGCATCATCATGTGGGGAGCCGGAGGCGCAACTGACAACGTGGTCAGGGCTCTTACGCCAATGGTGGAGCCTCATCTGGGCAAACAGATCGTTCTCCAGAACAAGCC
>JAGXSW010000195.1 GCA_018333715.1 Syntrophaceae bacterium
GTAGAAGAAGAGAAATAGGGGGAGAAAGAGAAAGAGGCGATGAAGATTGCGGTTGATGCGATGGGAGGAGATTTCGCTCCCCAGAATATTGTCGAAGGGGCGTTCAAAGCAGCCAAGGAACATGGAGTGAAAGTCGTCCTGGTGGGGGACGAAGACCAGGTGAGCAAAGAACTCTCCAAATATCCCACCTCCAAACTGCCCATCTATATCCATCATACCTCCCACGTCGTCGCCATGCACGACTCCCCATCCACGGTTCTCAGGAGAATGAAGGAAAGTTCGGTCAAGGTGGCCATCGGCCTCGAAAAAGAGGGTCAGGTCAATGGGGTGGTTTCTGCCGGAAATTCCGGAGCAGCCATGGCTCTGGCCATGTTCATTTTTAAAAAGCTGGAGGGAGTGGACCGGCCTGCGATTGCCACGATTCATCCTGCACTGAAAGGCCACACCGTGCTTATCGACTCCGGCGGGAATGTCGATTGCAAACCTTCCCATCTCGTTCAGTTCGCGCTCATGGGAGACGCCTATGCCAAATATATCCTTGGGGAAAAAGAACCGAGGATCGGCCTCCTGAGCAATGGAGAAGAGGAGGGGAAGGGGAACGAATTGACGAGAGAGGTCCACGAAATCCTGTCGGAGATGGATATCAACTACATCGGTTATGTTGAGGGAAGAGCTCTCAACAGCGGCGAGGTGGATGTGATCGTCTGCGACGGCTTTGTCGGCAATGTGGCCCTGAAGATCAGCGAAGGGCTGTGGGAGACGGTCCATGGAATTCTCAAATGGGAGGCGAAGGATAATTTTAGGGCAAAAATCGCCTATTTTTTTATGAGACGTGCGATTCGACGCCTGGAGAAGCGGTTTGACTATTCGGAATATGGCGGGGCGCCCCTGCTCGGGGTGAATGGAAATTGCGTCATCTGTCATGGGGCCTCCAATGCCAAGGCGATTATGAATGCCATCGTTCTGGCTGCCAGCCTCGCAAAGAATAAACTGAATGAACATCTGATTCAGGAATTTAAAGAGAAGCAGGACTTACTACAACTCGGCCAGAAATCGAGAAACGGGTTGAGAAGATTCGGAAACTCCAAAATGAATGGATAGGAGGGAGTGAACTTGGATTATTTTTTAACGCCTGAGCAGAAGTCGATCCAGGATTTAGCGCGAAAGATTGCCGTTGAGAAAGTATTGCCGGTTCGAGCCGAACTGGATGAGAAGGAAGAGTTTCCATGGGAGATCATAAAGGTCTGCGCAGAGGCGGGTCTCATGGGGATTTCCATTGAAGAGGAGTATGGAGGTTTCGGAGGAGGGGTCTTTGAAAACTCTCTGGCGGTGGAAGAAATGAGCCGGATCTGTCTGGGAGTGGCCACCAGCTATGCGGCCAGTGGTTTGGGGGCTCATCCGATCATGCTCTACGGAAGCCCGGAACAGAAGAAGAAGTATCTTCCGGATATTGCCAGCGGAAAGAAGTTAGCCGCCTTTGGGTTGACCGAAGCCGATGCCGGAAGCGACGCCGGTTCAATCCGCACGACCGCCACCCGGACAGAGGGCGGCTATATTTTGAATGGTACAAAGCAGTGGATCACCAATGGAGGGGAGGCGGAAACCTACACCATCATTGCCATGACCGACCGTTCCAAGGGACCGAGGGGCGCAAGCGCCTTCATCCTTGAAAAAGGAATGCCAGGTTTCACCTTCGGGAAGAAAGAGAACAAGATGGGCATTCGGGCCTCTGCCACAAGGGAACTGGTCTTTCAGGATTGTTTCGTTCCCCGGGCGAATCTCATCGCCAAAGAGGGGATGGGATTCATCGTCACCATGAGAACCTTCGACCGGACCCGGCCCGGAGTGGGAGCCCAGGGGGTCGGGCTGGCCCAGGGAGCCCTTGATGAAGCGGTTCGATATGCGAGGGAGCGGGAGCAGTTTGGAAAGAAGATCATCTCCTTTCAGGCCGTCCAGCATATGCTGGCTGATATGGCCACCCAGGTGGAGGCCGCACGGGCTCTGGTCTATTCCGTGTCGCGGTACATCGACCAATCGGAAAACCCAAAAGAGATCTCAAAGGTCTCCGGAATGGCAAAAGTCTTTGCCAGTGATACCGCCATGAAGGTAACGACCGATGCCGTTCAGATCTTTGGCGGTTACGGTTATATGAAGGAGTACCCTGTAGAGAAGATGATGCGGGATGCCAAGATCCTCCAGATCTATGAGGGGACCAATCAGATACAGAGAAATGTCATCGGTCTCGAATTGAGCAAAGAGTACGCCGGAAAAAAATAGTCGCATAGTCGTATGGTCTTTTAGTCTTATCGCCTGGAGTTTTTTTGACTAATCGACTATGAGACGAAGTGACTATATGACTATGTAGAGGTTATATGAAGAAGACAGCGTTTGTCTTTCCGGGGCAGGGTTCCCAGGCGGTTGGAATGGGGAAGGAGTTTTACGACCATTTCAAGGCGGCAAGGGAGGTCTTCGAAGAAGCCAACGACACGCTCCGCTTCTCGATTTCAGGACTCTGTTTTAGCGGACCGGAAGAGAGTTTGAAATTGACCGAAAACACCCAGCCTGCTGTGTTGACTACAAGCATTGCCGCTCTCAGGGTCCTCCAGACGGAGAAAGGGATTGAGCCCGGGCTCACAGCCGGACATAGCCTGGGAGAGTATAGCGCCTTGGTCTCATCAGGCGCGCTCTCTTTTGCTGAGGCTGTTCAGATCGTCCGGCTCCGGGGAAAGTTTATGCAGGAGGCTGTTCCGGTTGGGGAAGGAACCATGGCCGCCATTCTCGGCATGGAGCGCGAAGAAGTGGAGAGGGTCTGCGAAGAAGCCTCTTCAGGGGAAGTCCTATCCCCTGCCAATTTTAACTGCCCGGGGCAGATCGTTATTGCCGGGCACACAAAAGCGGTCGAACGGGCGATCGAGATCGTCAAGCAGAAGGGTAAAAGGGCCATGCCCCTTCAGGTCAGCGCCCCTTTCCATTCTCCCTTGATGAAGCCCGCAGGGATTCGACTGAGCGAAGTCCTTCAGAGCGCCCACGTTAAAGATATGCGGGTTCCGGTTGTGACGAATGTTGAAGCGAAAGCCAATTCGGCATCGGAAAGGGTAAAACCCCTTCTCGTGGAACAGGTATCGAACCCTGTCCGCTGGGAGGAGTCTATGCGGCAGATGATTGAAGAGGGGATCGAACGAATTCTGGAGATAGGTCCGGGAAAAGTTCTTTCCGGTCTGATGAAGAGGATTGATCCGAAAGTGGAAACAGGAAATTTAGAAGATATTCAGTCACTGAAGAAGATTTCTTAATTCCAAATCACCCTCTCCCTTGATGCCTGCCTGCGCGAAGCCGCTTCGGCGAAGGCAGGGGAGAGGGTAGGGGTGAGGGTGGCCATTTCGATCAATTCCCCCTCCCCTTCATCCCCTCCCGCCGGGGGGAGGGGAGAAGATGTTGATTATTTAAACGAGGAGAAAAGCGTGGAACTTTCCGGGAAAGTAGTCTTAGTCACAGGAGCGGCGCAGGGGATCGGGAAGGCGATCGCGCTTCTTCTCGCAAAAAATGGAGCGGATGTAGTCGTCTCGGATATCAATCTCGAAAAGGCTCAAGAGACCGCCCATGAGATTCAGGGGATGGGCAGAAGATCCTTTGCAATAAAGGTCAATGTCGCCGATCTCAAAGACGTAGAACGGATGGTTGAGGCGATCGTTGAACAATTTGGACGAATCGATATCCTGGTCAATAATGCCGGCATCACCCGCGACCGGTTGATCCTTAGGATGACCGAGGAGGATTGGGATGCGGTTCTCGACGTCAATCTGAAGGGGACGTTCAACTGCACAAAGGCGGCCATACGGCATATGTCGAAGCAGAAGTGCGGAAAGATCGTCAGCATCGCCTCGGTGTCCGGCGAGATGGGGAATCCGGGACAGGCCAACTATGCGGCCTCCAAAGCAGGAGTGATCGGTTTTACCAAGACCATCGCCCGGGAATTTGCGGGAAGAGGAATCAACGTAAATGCCATTGCCCCCGGGTATATTCAGACCCCCATGACCGATGCCGTTCCCGAAAAGGCCAAAGAGGAGTTGAAGCGAATGATTCCAATGGAGCGGCTGGGGCAGCCCGAAGATGTCGCCCAGGCTGCGCTCTTCCTTGTTTCAGAAAATTCGAGCTATATCACCGGACAGGTATTAAATGTCAACGGTGGCATCTATATGTGAGGAGGTGGATCAATGGACGTTGATAAGAGGGTAAAGGAGATTATCGTTGAGCAGTTGGGAGTGAATGAAAGCGAGGTCAATCCGGAAGCCAAATTCATCGATGATCTGGGAGCGGATTCTCTCGATCTGGTGGAACTCGTGATGGCTCTGGAGGAAGAGTACAATTTGGAAATCTCGGATGAGGATGCGGAGAAGATCCTGACCGTGGGCGATGCTATTGAGTATATCCGTGCACATGCGGCTCAATAGGTATCTCAAAATGATCATTGCAAAATTAGCATTGCAAAATTAGCAATTAACAATGAAAAAAATTATTTCATTGTTAACTTTGTCCCGCCTCTGCGGGACTAATTTCCCATTTTGCAATGATTTTTTTAAAAAGGGGAGATGTTTTGAGAAGAAGAGTTGTTGTCACAGGAATGGGGTTGGTCGTCCCCATTGGAATCGGAGTCGAAACAGCCTGGAAGAATGTCTGCGAAGGGAAGTCAGGCATTGGGCGGCTGACCCGGTTCAATCCGGAAGGATTCGACACCAGGATTTCCGCTGAGGTTAAAGGCTTCAATCCGGAGTTATACATCGAGAAGAAAGAGGTCAAGAAGATGGACCTCTTCATCCAGTACGCCCTTGCTGCAGCCAGGGAGGCGGTAGAGGATTCCGGGTTAAGCATTACCCACGAGAATGGCGACCGGATCGGTGTCATCGTCGGGACAGGATTGGGAGGACTGCCCACCATTGAAAAGTATCACCAAATCCTCATGGAAAGGGGGCCGGGAAGGATCAGCCCCTTCTTCATCCCCATGCTTATTGCCAATCTCGCTGCTGGACAGATTGCCATTCAATACGGCGCCAAAGGGCCCAATACCTGTGTCGTGACCGCCTGTGCCACAGGCGGTCACTGCATTGGAGATGCTTTCCGGACCATTGTCTACGGAGATGCGGACGCCGTCATTGCCGGCGGGACCGAGGCCAATATCACGCCTCTCACCGTTGGCGGTTTCAATGCGATGAAAGCCCTCTCCACGCAGAATGACGAACCGGAGAAGGCCTGCCGCCCATTTGAAAAGAACCGAAATGGTTTTGTCATTGCCGAAGGAGCCGGGATTGTCATGCTGGAAGAGCTGGAATTTGCTCAAA
>JAGXSW010000196.1 GCA_018333715.1 Syntrophaceae bacterium
AGGGCCTCTTCAGGCAGGTCTGACATATCGGGATATTTTCGGACCGTCCGGACTGGATAGAGGATGATCTGATCACCTTTGACGGCATATTCGAACAAAGATTCCCTGCGAAAAGGAGGAGGGAGAACGACTCTTCCCCTCGAATCTGTTTTCAAGATTTTAGTTTCAGCCATGTCGGTTTCTCCAATTTGTTTTGTTTAGAATTATAATCCCATTTGTAACAATTGTCAAATATGGGATTAAAGACAGGTTCCAATTAACATGAGAATCTTGGCAAAGCCATAGAGATTCTCAAAGAATGCGGCGCCGACGGCTGGATCGAAAAATACGAGAAAGAACTGGCTCAGATTTTGTGAAATTAGTGGAATAGTTCTGCCTTTATCCCATATTTTCTTTTTGGTAACCGGAGGTATACCTGTCCATCCTTTTCGAAAAAACGACTATTAAGGGAATGGAGCTGAAAAACCGGTTGGTTCGGTCCGCAACTTACGAAGGAATGGCGGACCGAAACGGGTTTCCTACTCAAGACCTTTTCAGGTTGTATGAAAGGCTCGCTAAGGGCGGAGTTGGGTTGATCATTACGGGGTTCGCCTTTGTGACACCAGACGGTAAGAGCCCTTTCTTGGGGATGCAGGGCATCCATACAGATGATCACATCTCCAGATACCGGGAGTTGGTCCGGTCAGTTCATGAGAGTGGTGCCCGAATCGCCATGCAGATTGCTCATTGTGGAAGGCAGACGACCCACGAGGCCATTGGCACAAAGCCCATGGGTCCCTCGGCTGTATTTGAGAAATCGCTGTTCGTCAAACCTCGCGAGATGACGGAGGAGGACATAGAGAGAATCATCGAGGCGTTTGTCCAGGCAGCCCGCCGAGTCAAGGAGGCTGGCTTTGATGCAATGCAGATCCATGCGGCTCATGGGTATCTCATCAACCAGTTCCTTTGCCCCCATACCAACATTCGGAGAGATCGGTGGGGCGGCTCCCTGGAGAACCGCATGCGTTTTGTCCGAGAGATTTACAAGCGATGTCGAAAGCAGGTGGGAGACGATTTCCCCATTCTCATCAAGATCAATGGAACCGATAACATGAAGGATGCTTTAAAGATACAGGAGAGCGCCGTCATGGCGCAGATGATGGGTGAGATGGGCTTTGATGGGATTGAGGTAAGCTGTGGGATCATGGAGGATGGGTTTTCAATGCTAAGGGGTAATGTTCCAATCGAGGCCCTCCTCAGTGAATGGCCCATGTACAGGAGTAAGGGCCTTTTATTCCGGTTTATCATGAAGTGTTTTGGCCGCAAGATCATCAAACCACCTCCTATGATACAGTCTTACAACCGGGAAAGCGCACAGATCATCAAGAACAGAGTGAAAGTCCCCGTTTTCCTCGTCGGCGGCATAACGGATACTGCCAGCATGGAAGAAATCATCGAGAAAGGAGACGCAGATTACATTTCCCTTTGCAGAGCCCTCATCGCTGATCCTGCATTTTCTGAAAAGATCAGAAGCGGAAGCCGCGAGCCGTCAAGGTGCATTCACTGTAATCTATGCGGAGCCTATCTGATTTCGCGTCCTTTGAAGTGCTATTATGGAAAAAAGATTGAGGCGAATCCGAGTTAGAGATAGATCATTACCTTAATACCTTAAAAAGAAAGGAGGTAACTATGAAATTATTTATCACATTATTCATTATTGTCGGCGCATTGGTATTAATCGTCATCATTCTTCCACAATTGACATCCAAAGAAACCTGTACCCATGAGGAAACTGTCCAAAAATTTGCCAAGGGGAAATTTGTCACTGTAGATGGCAAAAAGGTCCACTATGTGGAAGCAGGGGATGGCCCGCCCATTATACTGATTCATGGCTTTCTCTATCATGCGGTCATGTGGAAGAAGAATATCGATGCCCTGGCCGGAAAATTCAAGGTCTACGCAATCGATCTCTGGGGATGGGGATATAGCGAAAGATTGGGGGAAAAGGAATACGGCTTCGAACGATATGGAAAGCAGATTGTAGGGTTCATGGATGCCCTGAATATCAAAAAAGCCGCCCTTGCGGGGCAATCCATGGGTGGAGGGATTTCGGTTTATGTGGCGGCACATTACCCTGAGAAGGTTGATCGACTTATTTTGGTTGCCCCGGCGGTTATCCCTTATCCGATGACAACAATTGGCAAGATTTATCAGTCTCCCTTTATCGGCGAATTTATGAATGCCATTCCCGGAGATGCTTTGATGAAGAACAATATCAGGACGGTATGGTTCTACGATAAAACCAAGGCAACGGAGGAGTATTGTAAAGAAGTCTTGCAACCCCATTGCATCAAGGGCTCCTATGCCGGAATGATGTTTATCCTTCGAAATGTTTTAAAAGAGCCCTATGTCGAAAAGGAGGCCGATCTTTTGTCCAAAATGAACATACCGACCTTGATCATCCACGGGAGAGAAGATTTAGCCATTCCTTTAGATCGATCGAAGAGATTAAATGAGCTTTGGAAGGGATCAAAATTGGTGATCTTTGATAGGGCCGGACACAGCCCGCACGAAGAGTACCCAGAGAAGTTCAACAAGCTGGCCGTTGAATTTTTATCGTAGAGTAAATTGGGAAGGGGGTTCAAATTTTCTATTTTATTACCCGGAGCATATATTTGTTTGCATTCCCCCTTTAGAAAAGGGGGGTAACTTGACGGAAATAAATAATTGATTTATATTGTAGCTACGAATATAGCTACAAGGAGAAAGCCATGAGATTTGCAAATGTCAGGGAACTCAAAAACAAAACTTCAGAAATTTTGAAAGTGGCTGAAAAGGAAGAGGTCGTTGTAACCTCCAGAGGGAAACCGACGGCTATTATCAAAGGCATCTCAGAGGACGATTTTGAAGACTACTTACTTGAAAACAATCCCAGGTTTCTGGCTGCCCTGGAGAAAGCGAGAGAGGAATATCTGGAGCTTGGCGGCATAGAAATCGATGAATATCTGAAAAAGAGAAAGTCAAAACATGGATAAGTTCAAGATCGAACTCTCACCGGCAGCCTCAAGGGACCTGGATGATTTGGAAATGGGAATCTTTACAAAAGTAGTTTCGGATATAAAGATCCTTAAACAAAATCCTTTCCCAAGGGGAAAATTGATCAAGAAGATTAAAGGTAAAAAGACTACTTTTTACAGACTGAGAATTGATAAGTTCCGGGTCTTCTTCGAAATTCAGCCCATGAAAATCGTAGTCCTTAGAATGATTAGCAAAAAGGAAGCCGATCGATACATAAAGAAGCTTTAGTTGCTGCTTACCAAGCCTTCTGTTTACTTCTCCCTTCTGCATTCTGCTTTCCGCAATCCGCTTTCCGAAATTCATTTTTTGTGGCGCCATTTCAGGAGTTCTTTAAGCGATAAGGCATTGAGGACATCTTTAGTTTGGAGCCATCCCCTTCTCGCAACCGCCACCCCCAGGCTCATCATCCACATCTGATCCAGATGGTGGGAATCGGTCCCGATGGCCACTCGAATTCCCATCTCCTTTGCCTTCCGGCAGTGGATGTCATCCAGATCAAGGCGCTCGAAATAGGCATTGATCTCCAGCGCCTTTCCGTATTTCTTTGCCGCTTCCATCACCTCATCCATATCAACCTCATAGGGGTCCCTTGCTCCCAAGAGCCTGCCGGTAGGATGTCCAAGAACATGGACATAAGGATTCTCTAAGGCCTTTATAATTCGTTGGGTCATCCTCTCCTTGTCCTGCTTAAAACCAGTGTGGACAGAGGCGACAACGAAATCAAGCTTTTCAAGAGCTTTGTCCGACAGGTCTAATCTCCCATCGCTGAGGATATCGACCTCTGTCCCTTTCAGGACCTGAAAACCTTTCATCTTCTCATTGAAACGGTCGATCTCCTCCATCTGCTTCAAAAGTCTCGACTCGTCGAGGCCGTGGGTGATTTTCAGGGATTTTGAGTGATCGCAGATTGCCACATATTGATAACTCTTCTTCTGAGCGGCTTTGGCAACTTCTTCGATCGAGGAAGACCCATCGCTCCAGTTGGAATGGACATGAAGGTCTCCTTTGATCTCAGACTCTTCAATCAGTCTGGGAAGGCGTTTCTCCTGTGCGGCTTCGATCTCTCCACGATCTTCCCGTAGTTCGGGCTCGATCCATTTCATCCCAAGAGCCTTATAAACATCCTTTTCTTCCTTGCCACCGATCTTCTTCTCACCTTTGAAAACACCGTACTCATTGATCTTGATCCCTCTTGCCCTGGCAATCCCTCTGAGATGGATGTTATGACCCTTTGATCCGGTAAAGTATTGTAGAGCCGCACCATAGGAACCCTCTTCCACCACACGGAGATCGACCTGAAGACCTCCTTCAACAATGACAGAAGCCTTTGTTTCTCCGGAGGCTAAGACCTCTTTCACCTCCGGAAGATGGGTGAAGGCATTAACGATCTTCTCATGATCCGCGCCAGTGGCCAGGATGTCGATGTCTCCGATGTTCTCCCTCATCCTCCGAAGGGAACCTGCCCATTCGATCTTCTCTGAACCTGTCCTCTCTCTCAGGGTCTCAACAATCCGTTTTGCCACTGGAAAGGCCATGCCCAGGTTCATCCTTCCCTTACTCTGCTTGAGGAGCTGGATGCCTCGCCTGATGTTTTCAACCTTCTTTTCACCCATCCCGGGAAGGCCGACGAGAGAACCATCCTCCACTGCTTTTTCCAGCTCGGAAAGATTGCCGACCCCTCTCTCTTTATGAATCAAAGCTAAAGTCTTCGGTCCCATTCCCGGTATATCCATCAGGGCGATCAATTCATCCCCGACTCCTTTTCTCACCTCCTCAAATTTGGAGACCTTCCCCGTCTTCAGATACTCTTCAATCTTTTTCGCGATTCCCTCGCCAATCCCTGAAATCTTTTTCAGTTCGCCTCTCTCCGCAACCTCTTCGATATCCTGCGTGAGATCGCCCAGAATTCGTGATGCCTTACGGTAGGCGCTGATCTTAAAAGGATTCTCATCCTTGAATTCAAGGATGTCTGCCATCTTTTCGAAGAGGTCAGCGAGTTCTTTATTTTTCACCTTACTAACCTTTAGAAGATTAGCCCCTCACCCCGACCCTCTCCCCGCAGGGGAGAGGGAAAAGGAAGAGGAACCATGTCTCAGATAATCCCTCAAACAGATCCCAAAATTCTCCATGACATCCTTCTTGCTGTTGACGATGAAGATACGATGCCCGACATGGAAAAGCTCTTCCACAAGCCTCTCCACTGGATAGAGCTTTTTCGAATCCTCTCCGTATCTTCGGCTCAACTCTTCCTCAAACATAACCACCAGCTTATCCTTCATCCTCAATTGAGTGTCGTTGAAGAGGATGGCCATATCGGGCAAGAGGTCTTCCAACCTTGAAAAGAAGGTGGAGATCTCAGCCTGTTCAACCCCCTTGGGAGGGGAGGACTTCACCTCTGCATAGACCAGTCTCTGATTCCAGGAAGCGGTCACATCATAATCTCCGCCGGAGCGGGTCTTCTTCACGCTCACTCCATAAAGGGCAGGAGAGGCAAACTCCCTTTTAAACATCTCCGCGATAAACCATTCCAGGGTCGGCCCGAAACTGTAAAGGGGCGAAACAGCGGTTTGGTAACTTAGCCTTCCGCTCTTTAGGGAACCTCTAATAGTTATCAATTCGTCACTCCCGCCCCGCATCGGGGTGCGGGATAAACTCCGGCGGGAGTCCAGTGATTTCAAATCTTTCTGGATTCCTGCTTTCGCAGGAATGACATTTTTAGAGGTAGTCTTTATGATCACTCCCATGTCGCAGAGAATCTGACAATACCGCCGGACCACTTTTGAAGAGCAGTAGCGGGTCAAATCACGGATGCGAAACCCATCGTAGCTCTTGATCATATCGCGAAGCACGAGCCGGAAGGAATACCTCTTCATCATCTCATAGAATCGGGTTTGATAGGACCCGTAAAGGTCGGAAGGGAAGAAGAGCCGATCAACGGGATTTTTTTTAAAGACCCGAATCCCTCTCATCCTGAGCAGCCCCTCCACGGGAGATGAGTCTTCTATCGAGGTCCTCCTGATGAATTCAATCTCTCTGGTGAGGGATCGGACTCTCTTTTTAAGGGACTGAATCTCTTTTTGAATCTCTTCTAATTGCTTGGGAGATAGTTTTGTCACCCCCTCCCTCACCCTCCCCCCTCGAGGGGGAGGGGATATGTGGGGGGCAGAGTGTTTAGAAAATAGTGTCATATTTAATGGATACTTAAGGTGAATAAACCCTAATATTCGTGAAATTCGATTCCATTCGCATTATTCGTTGGAGTTTATTTAAAAACCCCGATAGAGATGGAACCGTTTCGCAATCCGGATCGCCTCTATAAACTCCTTCTGGGTAATCCTCCGGCTGATATCGGGATGATGGAAAGCCCGGTATTCAGGCCGGTACTGGGCCATGATGTTCACATAGGAATCAACGGAGACTTCCTCGGCGATGAAGTTCAGGACCGCTTCAGAGGAAGCCACTCCATTTGGCATCACCAGATGTCGGACCAGGAGCCCCCTTTCGGCTATCCCGCTTGAATTGATCCTAAGGTCTCCTACCTGGCGGTGCATCTCCTTGAGAATTTTTTTAAGGACCTCCGGGTAGTCCGGTGCATTGGAATACTGCCGGGCATGCTTCTCATCCATATACTTTGCATCAGGCATATAGATGTCCACAATCCCGTCAAGGAGCTGAATCACTTCCATCGATTCATAACCGGAGCAGTTGTAGACAATGGGGAGCTGAAGTCCCATCTCAATCGCCTCGGGAAGGGAGGCTATGATCTGAGGGGTATAATGGGTGGGGGTGACGAAGTTGATGTTATGGCAGCCCATCTCCTGAAGCTTCTTCATTGCCCGGGCCATATCAGAGGGAGTGGACCGCTCACCCCTTCCCTCGTGGCTGATATCATAATTCTGGCAGAAAAGGCAGCGGAGGCTGCAGTGGGTGAGGAAGATCGTCCCTGAGCCGTGGTTTCCGACCAGGGGGGGTTCTTCTCCAAAATGGGGAAATGCGCTCGAGATCATCAGCTCCGAGGGAGCTTTGCAATAGCCAACCTCTCCGTTTAGCCGGTTGATCCGGCACTCCCTCGGACAAAGCCGGCACTCCTTGAGGATGTCCATAAGGAGCCCGATTCTCTTTTGGATCTCCCCTCTTTTGTAAAGGCTGATATAAGAAGGGATAAAAGCCATTTTTTAAAATCATCCGCAGATAGTAAATGGTCTTAAGGTAAAGGTAAGGAGGCCGGTTTGGGTAAGGTTTTAAAAGGCAAGGTGTAGAAGCAATAAAACTAAACCCATTAAACTTAGCCTAAACGGGCATCTTCACCCTAACCTTCTCAACCGAAGGTTTAAATTCTCAATCTAATTCTACATTATCACAAAAGCCCGGGGAATGCCATTGCAGAGGGACACTTCCTAATTTTTATCATTGGGAAACTATCTTATGCGAAAAATTGGGAAGTGTCCCTCTCTTAGGGAGCAAATCAAAGGGTATGGTAAGCGGTGAGAACCCTGCGGTAGTAGTTAACTGGAATTCGCTCCCTTCTCTCAATAAGGCTTTTAACATAAGTAGGCCCATAATTATATGCCGCCATGGCCACCCTGAGATCATCGAAATCGAGGATCAGCTGAGAAAGATAGTGCATTCCCATTCTAATGTTGAGAAAAGGATTGAACAGGGTGGGGTCCCCATGCCACTCAATGCCAAGTTCCTGGGCCAGGGATTCGGCCACATAGGGCATGAGCTGCATCAACCCCTTTGCGCCCTTCTCGGAAACAGACTGATTCTGAAAGGAACTCTCAATGGCAATGAGAGCCAAAATGAACTTGGGGTCCTGGTTGTAATAGGCCGACTCCTCGTAGATGGCTTCTGCCAGTTCGATCCGGGTCACATTATCCAGGTCTTTTGAATACCTTTCCAATATTCCCGTAATCTCCTTGATAGTTTCCTCCCTGTGCGGGGGTTTAACTGTGAAGTCGGGGAGATGAATGGAGAGGGTGGAGATGACGATGACAAGGATGATTTTCAGGAAGAGACGGAGGAAAAAAGATCCTTTTCTTTTTAATATAGGGGGAGGGGGGGAGTGCCCCGTCCGTATCTGTGGTTCGTTCAGTTCCATATACCAGCCTCCTTGATTTGTGATAATCTTTCACAAGATTAACATGAAACCCTCCCTTTTGTCAAGGTCAAAATTAAAACCTTTCACAAGATATTGTGGTGGTAAGGAAGTAAATGGATACTAATAGTGTGGACCCGTTAATAAATGCGCTCTATCCAGTCCTCTCTTCCTAAAGAAGATGAACTGAAAGGGAGGAGATGTATTCTCATCCCTGTTATCTATTGTCCTTTCCGATGGGGCAGAGCGCCTGACATTCAAAACAGTAGTAGTAATTTCCAGAGACAAGGTTTTGCCAGAGCTCACGGAAAGGGTGGCTCTTTAACATTTGGGTCCGTTCTTCCGGCGAGGCATTGAGCATCCCTCCCACAAATTTCGTCATGCCTCGAAGGCCGAACTCGAAGACCACCCGGCCGCAGGCCCGTTTATCGACCTGTCCCCCTCCGAGGAGGGCCTTACTCGGACAACCCAGCATGCAGATCTGACAATCGGTCGGACACGGGAACCTGTTTCTTTTTGCAGTCGGTTTAAGGGGGGCCGTAGTGAGGACAGCCCCCAATCTCACTTTTGGTCCAAACCCTTTGACCAGAACAAGGCCGCTCTTTCCATAATTTCCGATTCCTGCCTCAACAGCCGCCCTTCTCAAATCGATTGCCCCGACCATACCCTGCTTTCCGTCCGACATATCCATGGGAATAAAGCCTGGAATAGCCACAGCTCCCTGACCCTGCTTCTCTAGAGCCATGGCCAATTGTTTTGAGATATCCCTCGCCTTCTCGTAGGTCGCAATCGTATCATTCTGCTTGATTTGAAGGTTCATGGAATCGAGCGCGGCCCGGCTATGACCGCAGGCAATGACGACGATTGATCTGGCTGAGGGGAGGATGTCGAGATCGATGGCTTTCCGCTCGATCAGGTTTTTGACGGTGGCGACCCCTGCTGCAACTGCTCCAAGTTGCCTTGCCAATCTTAAGATCTCCATCTTCTTCTCCTTACCCGCCTTCGCAGAGTGACCCGTCCTGAAGGAATGGATTAAATGCGAAAAGAATATCTACGGAAGCTTCGGCGGGTTTCGCCGAAGGGGTTAAGAGGCTCCATGCGGACGCACGTGGATCTTCACTTTACCCTTTTCAAACTTGGCCGTTTGGAGACGGTCTTCTCCATCGCCTTCTTTCGTTTCAGCACGTTCTCATTGAAAAGATTGTTTTTGAGGCTGACGGCATTGATGATGGAGTAGATGATCACCGCTCTCTCCCAATCCTTTGTTCCATCAAACTGTTCAATCCTTAACCGGTACTTCTCCCTCAGTCTGGACAGGGATGCCTCATCAAAGGCAAGAATCTGTTCAGCTAACCTCTCAAGCCCTTTTTCCATAGAAACTCCCGACGATCAAAAATGTGAAATCCGACTGATACCCTGATCTTCTGATAACCATTAGGCCGTGCTTCGAATTTAAAATCTTCTCCATTACGGCGCAAACTTTGTGACCTGATGGGGGGCCTCAAAGGTTTCGTGCAGAGCCCTTATGGCATCCTCGATCTGATCAGCCTCAATCACGCAGGAGCAACTGGAGATCGAGGTGCTGATCGCCATCACATTGATCCCGGCGGTCCCCAGGGCATTGAACATCAGACCGGAAATCATCGGCCTCTCCCTGAAGTGAGGTCCAAAGACGCTGACCGTCGCCACATTGGGATGGTAGGAAATCCCTCTCGCCTCGATCAGAGGCTTGACCCCCTCCAGAACCTCGAGAGCTCTTTCCAGATTCTTCTGATCGATACAGAAGGTCATATTCCCATTGCCCTCGATGTCGACATTATGAACGACAAATTCGATATTGATATTCCGTCCTCCCATAGCATGGAGGATCATCCCCGGCACATCGGGCCGATCGGGTAAAGAAAGGATGCTCACCGTCGCCAGGCCGCTGGCCGCCATGATGCCCCCAACTTTGACCTTCGCCTCGTTTCCCATCCCCACTACTCCCAGATCCTCCGGTCATCGATCTTTTTGGCCCGGTCCGGAATCCCTCCTCTCGCGGTAAAGATCACTTCGGAGGCCACCTTGAGAGTTTCCTGGACCTCCTTCTCCAGCTTCCTCTTCAGGCTGATCTTATCGGCGATCTCCTCCCTTAATTCGACATAGATCGTCATTTCATCCCGGTAATCCTTTCTCGTCACCACCACCTGATAATTGGCAATGGCCGGAAATTTTGACATCATCTCATCCACCTGCCAGGGATGAATGAAAATCCCCCAGACCTTGGTCACCTGATCCGTCCGACCCATGATCTTTCCGAGACGCATCGAAGTCCTGCCACAGGGACAGGGATCTTCGATCAGGTAGGAGAGGTCTCCGGTGGCAAAGCGAAGCATCGGAAAGACCTTGCTGAAATTGGTGGTGACAATCTCTCCGGTTGCTCCCATCTCCAACTCTTTTCCCGTTTCCGTATCCACAATCTCCACAATCACATCCTCCGGAATGTGCATCCCTTTCTTCTCCGGACATTCATATCCGAGACAGCCCACATCGACCGTGCCATAACCCTGCCGGACCAGGAGGTCCAGTTTTGACTCCAATTTTTGACGGAGCGATTCCGGAAACATCTCCGCGCCGACAAAAGTGGCCTTCAAATGAAGATCCCTCTTGGGATCCAGATGCATACCCTCAGCCGCCTCGACGATCGCCATGAGAAAGCTGGGGGTCCCCACATATCCGGTAACCCGGAGCTGCCTCATCAGGTTGATCTGCATCGAAATATTTCCAGGGCCTACGGGGATGACCGTGGCTTTAAGCATCTGGAGGGATTCGTCCAACATGAGGGCCAGGGGCGTGAGATGGTAGTTAAAGGTATTGAGAACGATATCCCCTTCTCTTATCCCGCAGGCATAGAGGGCTTGAGCCCAGCGGATATCACCATAATCCCATTCCCCGGGTTCATAGACCGGTCCGGGCGAGACATAGATCCTTCGCACCCCTGCCTCAGAGATGACCTCGAACCCTCCAAAGGGAAGGGTCTCTTTCTGGGCGTTGACCAGGTCCGCCTTCTTTGTGATGGGGAGTTTCTCCAAATCCTTTAGGCCCTGGATGTCTCCGGGTTTCAACCCCGCCTTCTCAAACCCCGAACGGATTGCTTTAGAATGGAGGTATCCATGTAAAAGGATATCGGAAAGTTTCTCTTTCTGATAGGCCTCCCTTTTTTCCCTTGACATCGTCTCCTTATCCCTGTTCAAAAAGCCATGCATTCGATCGATCATCTCACTCACTTCCCTTCAGTAGGAATATTGGAACGTTCAATTTCATAATCATCATTGGAAAATTAGCGATACAAAATTAGCAATGATCAGTTCTTTCTAATTGTTAAATTTGCATTGTTAACTTTTCATTTTGCAATGATCCTTTTGAGGCTCATTATAGTATGAAGACCGGATCGACATCAATATCCAAATTGACCTGTTTCTCCCTTGTTTGAATCTCCATGTGTTGGGCCAATTCTTTAGCGAATTGATGAAGCAATCGAGGGCTTTTCCCCTTGGCCAGCATCTGGAAACGGAATTTGCCCTTCAATCTAACAAATGGGGCAGTGCCGGGACCCAATAATTCGATCCCCTTCCCATACCCTCTTTTCAACAGCGACTGTCCGATCTTCTCCATCTCCTCTGTAGCCATCTTTGTCTTTTTCTCGCTATTTCCGGTCAGCCTGAAATTGATCAACCTTGAGAAGGGAGGATATTCCAGGGCTCGTCTGAACCCGATCTCATCTCGATAGAATCGATCAAAGTCATGATCCTTTGCCATCAGGACACTGTTATGATCCGGATTAAAGGTCTGGATCACCACTTCTCCGAGCGCTTCTCCTCTGCCCGCCCTCCCTGCCGCCTGCGTGAGGAGCTGGAAGGTCCTCTCGCTCGACCGGAAATCAGGGAAGTGCAGAGAGGTATCCGCAGAGATCACACCCACAAAGGTCACATTGGGAAAGTCATGGCCTTTGACAATCATCTGCGTTCCCACCAGGATGTCTGTCTTCCCGGACTCCAGCCCCTTCAGGATCTGTTGATGGGAATGCTTCCGTGAAGTTGTATCCCGATCCATCCTTCCCACTTCTGCCCCCGGAAATAAGGTTTTGATCTCCTGTTCCAAACGCTCCGTTCCGATTCCCATTCCCCGGAGCCGGTGCCCCTCACATTTCGGGCAGTCCCCCGGCGCTTTGATTCGATAATCACAATAGTGGCATTGGAGGGAACGATCTCTCAGGTGGTAGGTGAGTGTGACGCTGCAGTTGGGACATTTGAAGGTGAAGCCGCATTCCGGGCAGAGGATGAAGTTGGCAAAACCCCTTCGATTGAGGAAGAGGAGGCTCTGCCTTTTCTCCTCGATATTTTTCTGAAGGGCCGCCTTCAACTTCTCTGAGAGGAGACCCTTCTCATTTTTCATGTCCACCACCTCCACTTTCGGAAGGGGTTTTCTTTCGATCCTCTCCGGAAGGGTTAACAGACGGAACTTCCCTCTCTCAGCATTGTAGAACGATTCGAGTGACGGGGTGGCTGATCCAAGCAGGAGCGTGGCCTCCGCCTCCTTAGCCCTGACCACAGCAATATCTCTCGCATGATACTTCAGCTTCTCCTCCTGTTTATAGGAGGGATCATGCTCCTCATCCACAACGACGATCCCCACATTCTTAAAAGGGGCAAATATGGCGGAGCGGGCCCCCAGGGCGATCTTCACCTCTCCCCTCCAGATCTTCCTCCACTGGTCATAGCGTTCTCCTCTTCCGAGTCCGCTGTGGAGCAGGGCAAGGTTCTCCCCAAAGCGGTCCTTGAATCGGGAGAGGAGTTGAGGCGTCAGCGAGATCTCGGGAACGAGGGCGATCGCCTCCCTGCCGTGCTTTAAAACTTCTTCAATCGCCCTAAGATAAACCTCCGTCTTTCCGCTTCCCGTGACCCCGTGGATGAGAAAAGGGGCGTATCGTTTCGAATCGATTCCTTTCAGGATCTCTCTGAGCGCTTTCTCCTGATCCGGAGTGGGTTCGGGTTTCGGATAAGGTTTGAGTTCGGATTGGACCGAGCGGTCACGGCAGATCTCACGAAGAGCGATGGAGAGGAGCCCCTTTTCTTGAAGAGACCGGACGGGTTTTGAAGGAGACTTGAATTTCTTACTCAATTCGGAATAAGAGACCTCCCCTCTCTCCTCAACCCATCTCAGGATCTCTGACTCCTTTTTTGAGACCGGATGAAGAGACTCTCCTTCCTCATAACGGATGATCCTCTCAAATTTCGGCCTGACTTCCTTCCCTTCTAATCCTGCCTCAATACTAAGGAGACCCTTTCTCTTCAGGGAAAAGATCTGTGGCCTGGAGATTTCGCCAGGAAAAACCTTCAAGATCTTCTTCAGAGAGATCTTCCCGCACCTTTCGATCTCCCTCAGAACCTTCTCCGGAACCGGCTCTAAACTCTCCTGGATAAGGGCTTTCGATCCGTCATCTGTCAGACCTAAAATAAGTTCGCTCTTCCGATGGAGTCCTGGTGGAAGTCCGGTCTTGATCACCTCGCCCAGAGGGTAAAGATAGTAATCGGAAATCCAGCGGCAGAAACGGAGCATCTGCGGATCGATAAGGGGCGCTTCATCGAGAAGGTCCTCCACCTCTCTCAACTTCTCTTCAATTCCTTTGGGTGGCTGATCGAGAAGGTCGAGGCAAAAACCGGTCACCTTCCTCCCTTTGAAAGGGACAAGCACTCTCATCCCCACCCGAAGAGAACCTCTCATTCTCTCCGGGATGAGGTAGTGGAAAGTCTTTGAAACAGGAAGCCCGACAGCGACCTCAACAATTTCCTTCATCGCCCCCAAATTATCCGCTTTGGGCGGGTTTGTCAAATCCCCTGTCTTATACCTTCCTATATTGCTCAGAAAATAAGGGGGTGACGGCAACGGCAATCCCGCGTTTCGCGGGACCCGTATCGTTAATAAAAGGCTACAGTTATCGTCTTTAAATTCTTTACACGTAACCGTTACCGGTAACCGAAACGCCTGCCCGCCGGTAGGTAGGGGCTTCGTAACCGTAACCCAAACACCCAGACCATTTTCATGGTTTGTGGGTGACGTACCCGTCATGGAGGATTTCCCAGAAATATATATTGCCGGTAACTCGTTACCTCTCATCCTTGATTCTGTTGCAAAACCCTCCGTTCATCCTTCGAGAACCTCAGGACGAACGGAAGATAGCGTGAAATCATAGGAGAATTTCCGTTCATGCTGAGCCTTGTCGAAGCATTCATAGGGTTTTGCAGCAGAATCATCCTTGAGGCCTGTCCCCTTTGTCTGAAGCAACCGGTAACGAGGGGAGAATATCGGCTATTGCTATTATTAAGATATGGGCTTATAATGTATCTGAAATTAAAATCTAATGACATTGGAGCGTAAATGGATTTATACAATTTCAATCCTTGGTGGAAGGATGGCAAGGTCCCTTCCGAACTTTTGGGAAAAAAGAGGAAGATCTTTAGTGAGATTAATGGATATTTAGATAAACGACAGATGTTATTGTTCACCGGTTTACGAAGGGTCGGTAAAACCACCCTGATGTATCAGATCATAGATGATCTCCTCAAAAAGGGAAGCCGTCCCTATGATATTTTATATTTTTCATTCGACGAGATGAAATATGACCTTGAGGACCTGATCAAGCAGTATGAGATAGAGGTGCTCCGTGAAGATCTTTCCAAAAAAAATGTATTTATATTTCTCGATGAAATCCAGAAGCTGAAGGATTGGGTTTCCAAGGTAAAACTTCTCTATGATATGAATCCAAGGACGAAAATATTTCTTTCCGGTTCCGCCCAGGTAACCATGTGGAAAGAGACAAGGGAGAGCCTGGCAGGACGTTTTTTTGACTTTGTCATGAAGCCCCTGGATTTTGATGAATATCTTGAATTCAAAGGTTCAGAGATTGATACCATCAGAGAAAAG
>JAGXSW010000197.1 GCA_018333715.1 Syntrophaceae bacterium
GGCTTAATGTCCTGAATCGGGTAGTTGGCGATCATGATCGCTCCGGTTTCTGTCTGCCACCAGTTATCGTGAAAAGCTTTTCCAAGGATCTCCCTTCCCCAGACGACCGCCTCAGGATTGAGAGGCTCCCCCACACTGTACATGTGACGCAATGAATCGAAATCATGCTGTTGTGGAAGTTCGTTTCCTGCCTTCATGAGCATCCGGATGGCTGTAGGCGCTGTGTACCAAATGGTCACTTTCTTTCGTTCAAGGAAGCTGTACCAGTGTTTGGCGCTGAATCCCCCTTCATAAACAACTTGAGTGGCCCCATTCGACCAGGGGCCAAACATCCCATAGGAGGTTCCCGTGACCCAGCCCGGGTCTGCTGTGCACCAGTAGATATCTTTCTCCTGGAGATCCAGGACATATTTGGCGGTGGCGTAATGGCCCGCCACAGCCCCATGGACATGGACGGCCCCCTTCGGTTTTCCCGTTGTGCCGGAAGTGTAGTGCATAATGGCGTAATCTTCTTTGTGAGTTTTTACAATATCGAAGGATTCAGAGGCCTCAGCCATCACCTCATCATAAAATAAGTCTTTAAGATCAACCTTTCCTTCTCCCCGGCGGACCAGAATGATATGTTGAAGAGCAGGGAGTTCAGGGAGAATCTCATTGATTTTCTTTTTGAGAAAGGGGCTGGTGATCAATACTTTTGCTTCGCTATCCGCCATACGGTCTCTGACGGCATTCGGTCCAAAAGCGGAAAAGAGCGGACCGATCACACCACCCGCTTTAAGCGTTCCAAGAATGGAGATATATATCTCCGGGACCCGTTCCAAAAAAAAGAAGACCCGGTCTCCTTTCTGGACACCAAGGTCTTTGACAAGGACATTGGCAAACTTGTTACTCAGTCTCGACAGATCCTGGAAGGTGTACTCTTCTCCCTCGCCTCTTTTGCTCTCCCATATCAGGGCCTTCTTGTTTCTCCGGTCTGTTTGAAGGTGTGAGTCGATGGCCACATGGGCAATGTTTATATGTTCACTGTCAAACCAGTCTAACTCCATGGAGACCTTGTCCCAGCTAAATTCATTGCCCATTTTGAGGTAATCCTGAAGATTAGGTTTCACTGCGAATTGCCCCAACGGCATCTTGATTATTTTAGGATATTCCATGACGATCTCCTTATCCCCCTCCCCTGGCGGGAGGGGATTGAGGGGAGGGGAAAAGATCCTTTGGTCCACCCCCACCCTAACCCTCCCCCATCGAAGGGGGAGGGGAATTAAATAGAGTCTGTCCATAAATGCCGAATTTGCCTCTATCTGTCATCCCCGTGCTTGCGCGCCATAGCGCTTCAGCGCGCAGGCGTGAAAACGGGAATCCAGTGTTTTCAATACGTTCTGGATACCCGCCTTCGCGGGTATGACAAACTAAATGAATTTATAAACAAACACTAAATAGGAAAAATTTCAAATATTTTTGGCTAGGATTTTTCGACTTTTTACGAGACCGTCATTTTTGACTCGACCAATTTCACGAGTTCACCCACATTAGGAATATCCACGAGGTCATCGCCCTGTAGCTGTAATCCGTATCGTGCATCAATGGCCTCAGCCAGATTCAGAAGTCCCAGGGAGTCAGCTCCCAGATCGTCCTGCAGGTGGGCTTCGGGTACGACGACATCATCATCCAGGGCAAGTTCAGCCTTAATCATTTCCTTAATTTCTTCGTAGAGGGTCATCGTGCGCCTTTCTCATTTTTTGGCTTTGGATTTTAACATATTCGGTACAAATATCATAGCCCCACACTAATCGGTTTCCTTTAATGAGGAGTCCATAATTGAAAAGACATACTCTTCTGAAAATCTCCTCTCGCCCCTCTTTGCCAAAGAGGGGTAATTCCTCCCTTTTATAATTGTGCCAAAGGGAGGGAAGGAAGGATTTATCTTTAATGTCTATACAATTATGGACTGACTAATAATGATGAGAGAATACAAACTGTTTTGTTTGTATGGGCTGCAAGTTGACGGTAGATGATTATATAAAACTATGATTTAGCTCCCCGAGGGGGAAAATCGAATAATTCTATCTCAAAAACCTCTGCATATCTATCAGGAGAATCGAGCCCTTTGTCTTCCTCTATGCCAAGGAAGGTAAGCCTATCCGGAGTCAATCCAAACATCTCTGTTGCACAGGTCTGCTCTCTTCGCCGGATCTCAATCTTTTTTTTCCGTAAAGAAATGGAGTCGTTATTCTGCCATCTTTGGGCGTACTCATCCTCCACACCAGAGGGGCTCATGGTGACAATAGTAGTCCAGATATCGCAACCCGAATGCTTCAAGATTCTACAGGTGATCGCGACGCTTTCGGAGTCATCAGGATGGGGACCTAATACGAGGACCTTAGCATCGGTAGGGAGACGTACCTTCTTTGTAAAACCTTCTCCGGGCTCACTCCATAGGAATGGTCGATTCTCCCAATACTGCTTTAGATCAGAAATAAATGTCTTCATGGCACGAGTAGTGAATATACGGTCACATCTTCAAGGGAGTCTGGCCTCCGCCGATCGGGGCGTCTCCATCCCTGAAATTCGCTTTCGCTCCTTCATCGCTTTATTATATCTCACCAGGCTTGCATCATGAAAACCCACAAATCTCCGGAGGGCATCCAGCCGGCCTCAGACGGATCTCGGCTGGAAGATTGTGGTTTTTAAAACCTGCTCCGATGATTGAAAAGGAGGAGAGAAGAATGAGGATCCCGATGGACCCCTTCAAGATCCGGACCCTGAAGACCAGCGGCGGCAGCAGGACTCCCCAGAAAAGTCCGATGGACATCAGCAAGAATAATCCATCCTTCCAGTCAACGAATTTAATAAGTTCAATGAATGGGACATTGAGAAAAAGCTCCAGGATCACGAAATAGCTCAGTCCTGTCTGAGTCTCGAAGAGAAGGCGTGTATGACCGCCATGGATGAGAAAGAGAGAAATTAAAAAGAGATGCAGAAGGACGAATCCTGAAATGGTAAAGAAGATTCGGATTCGTCTTTTTTCCACAAGGATAGGAACACGAGAAAACACCCATGAAAGGAAGAAACAGGAAAAAACGAGGACAAGATCATAAGGCAAATACCTCACCATAAACCATATGGGATGGGTTGAGGGATCGAAATCGAAGGGTCTGATCGAACGGGTGAAAAGAGCCCAGGTGAGATGGATCCGGTAAATCAGAACCATTGCCAGCGCACAGACGAAAAAGGCAAGGGACGACCTACCCGAAGAAGCGATGCGTTGGGGCAAGATGAAAAAGCTGCTTAACCTCTTTTCAATCTTCGATCCGACCATAGGCTCTCTTTTCGTACGGTATTATTCTGGAATAGAAATCGACAATAATCAAATGGATCCTCAAGGTCAACCTCTGGAATCAAGGGGGCTATTGATATTCTGATTTAAATCATCTATCTTTTTAGTGATTCAAAAAATTTTAATAACCACCCCCCATGAAAAAGAGAAATTCAAAATTATGGTACCGCGTTGGAGATGTCCTGATCAATGGTCTCGCCACCTGCATGACCATCCCCCTTCGTCTTTTATCCTCCGATGCTTTGATCCCTATCTCAAAGTTCCTGGGAACCACTATTTATTGTCTGATTAAAAAGTACAGAGAGAGGGTGATTCAAAATCTCACCCTTGCCTTTGGAAAAGAAAAAGATTCTGAGGAGATTACCAAACTCGCCAGGGAAGTCTTTTTCAATTTTACGCTAACCCCTCTGGAATCGGTTTATGCCTACATCCATCCTTTTGAGCAATTTCTTCTTAAAATCGATATTGAGGGAGAGGAGTATCTAAAATCCGCCCTTGCTCTGCAAAAGGGAGTCATAGCCCTGGGCGCCCATTTAGGGCCTTTCACATTAGTTGGAGCAAGGCTCTCCCTGGAGGGATACCGATTCAATCTGATGTTTAATGAAGGCAATTACCCAAAACTCTGGAAGAGGCTGGGGGACTATCAACGAAGGCTGGGCCAGAACCCATTTCCCCTGAAACCCATCACCTCCTCCCTTAAAAAGTCCTTGAATTGCCTCCGTCGGAATGAGATTCTCTATCTCATCGCGGACGAGCAACAGAGGCGTGGAGGCATTCCCATTCCCTTTTTCGGACAGGTCGCCTTCACCCCGACCGGCCCGGCCATTCTCTCTCTGAAGACGGGCGCTCCGATTTTACCGATGTTCATCCTGAGAGAAAATGGAGTCCCGAAAAAACTTGTCATTGGCCCTCCCATCGAAATAGAGAAAACTCTTCACATCGAGAAGGATATAGAAACGCTGACAGCGAAATTTACAGGGGTGATTGAGGATGCAGTGAGGCAGTATCCCGGCCAGTGGTCATGGCTCAACCGCCGCTGGAAAATGCCCCCCCACCCCCTCCCTCTCCCCGTTGAGACTGTGTCACAAAGGGGAAAATGGTAAAAATGTCATGCTGAACTTGTTTCAGCATCTAATAAAATCAAATGGTTATGAGACCCTGAAACGAGTTCAGGGTGACAAAATAACAATTACGACACAGTCTGGTTGGGGAGAGGGGAGGGGGGAGGGGAAAGCCGTCCTTGACAGGAGAGAAGAGGAAGTATAATATTTTGACACCATGGAAAATATCATCCAGAAGCGATTCAAGGAAAGCGCCGAGGTCAAAAACCGTTTTCTGAAGGAGAACCTCTCCAGGCTCCTCGATGTGATCAAGCTGATCTCCCATTGTTTCGAGGCGGGCAATAAACTCTTCTTCTTCGGAAATGGAGGAAGCGCGGCTGACGCCCAGCATCTC
>JAGXSW010000198.1 GCA_018333715.1 Syntrophaceae bacterium
ATGGGGATTTGAAAGGCATTTCGGCGCATAAACCGGAGGAGTTCGTCAAATTTCCGGGCATCGAAGCCGACCTGGGTAATCAAAAAGTCCGCTCCCGACTTCACTTTCTTGTAAAGTTTATAGTACTGTGCCATCACCTCCGATTCATATTTTTTAAATGGGGAGATGGTGCAACCTTTGAAAAAATGGGTGGGAGGAAGTTGCACTCCTCCCCCCGGGGCCTTTCCATCGATTTCAAGTCCCTGGTTCATCTCATTGATAAGATGGATGAGCTGAATAGAGTCGAGGTCGAAGACTGGTTTTGCCTTTCCCTCAAATCCATAGAGGGGAAAGTCACCGGTCATCAAAAGGAGGTTTGAAATCCCGATTCGATCCAGGGAATAGAGAGTGGATTCAATTTGATTTCGATTCTTATCTTTGCAGGTGAAGTGAATGATCGGATCGATGCCCAGACGGGAGACTTCGAGACCGATCACGTTAGGAGAGAGGGCTGGATGACCTCCGGGATTATCAGTAATGGAGACGGCGTGGACAAGCCTTGCCCTGGCCGCTTTCTCAACAATTTTTAAAAGATCATCCTGGGTTTTTCCCCGGGATCCCCTTCCGGGCACGATCTCAAGGGTGTAGACAAATTCTTTTCTCTCGAGGAGGGCTCCTCTGAATCGGTTTTTTTCCATGGATGTTTGATGTAGTGTTTTACCCTCTCCCCCCGGTGAGCTCAATGGAAATTATTTAGTTAATTCTTTCGCGTAATCAACCATCCCCTGGAAATCAACCACCACCGCAGGATCATTTCCAACCACCCAGGCATCATGCCCTGTCGGCAGCAAGGATACATCCCCGGCCTTGCATTCTATTTCTTTGCCATCATCCATCTTAATTATTAGCGTCCCGGACACATGATGCTGGAAATGGGGAGCTTCACAACTTCCCGTCTTTACCAGGGGTTTAACAGATTCAAACCACCTCCAAGCAGGCTGGAAGGTTGCCCGTCCAATAGCGGCTCCCCCAATGTTTATAAGTTCCAATTTCCCTTTTTGTCTCCTTTCTCTATATGATGAAATGCCATACTCTCGAGATATTCTCTCAGAAAACCTCAAAGGCTCAACCCCGGGGCTCGCTCTACACTACCCAAGCCCTCCCTTCCAGGACGGGGGGCTTGGGAGCAATTTACCATTCAAGCGTTTCAGAATTCCTAAACTGAAGCACAAACAGTGGGTTACCCCACCGCCTAACAGCAGCAACAAACCCCGCCACAGCATGGGTCATAGCAGGATGCTTCATACCAACAGCAATCATAGGCAGAGGAAGTTGCTGTTTTTGTCTTTTCGGTTCCACTTTTTTTAACATTTTTTTTCATCATGAACACCTCCTTTTCAAGCTAAATTTAATCATTCCTCCTCAAGAGATCAAGGAAACTCAAATGCTATTTGCTCATTTTATGGAAGGACGGTGGATATGAGATGAAAGTATAGGATCTTGAATGGAAAAAGCCCTTCTAAAAAAAGAAGAACGAAGAATCAAAATTTCAAGGTGAAATCGCCAAGCTTGTATGATATAAATAATAAAAAGATTATTTTCGTTGAGAAGCTTGAGGAACGGTTATGGGAATGACCTTAGCTGAGAAAATATTAAGTGAACACGCGGGGAAAGAGGTTAGGGCAGGGGAGATTGCCGTTGTCCAAGTCGATCTCGCCTATGCCCAGGATGGGACCGGTCCCTTAGCAGTGAGAAAGATCCAGGAGATGGGATTTATGGAAGTTTTCAATCCGACGAAGACCCTCTTCTTCTTCGACCATGCTTCTCCCAGCCCCAAGTTCGAATTGAGCAATGACCATACTTTTATGAGGGATTTTGCCGGGAGGACAGGGTGCCGGATCTCCGATGTAGGATACGGCATCTCCCATCAGGTCGTGGCTGAAAGGGAGGTAAAGTCAGGTGAGGTGGTTATCGGAGCCGATTCCCATACCTGTACCGGTGGGGCTCTGGGAGCCTTTGCCACGGGCGCAGGCTCAACCGATGTCGCCGTTGCCATGGCGCTTGGGAAGATCTGGCTGAGGGCGCCGGAGTCGATCCGGGTTGTTGTGAAAGGAGAACTCCCTACCGGTGTTTATGGAAAGGATATCATCCTTCATCTGATCGGTAAGATCGGCGCTGCTGGAGCAACCTATAAGGCTCTGGAGTTCGCTGGAGATACGATTGAGCATCTTGAGATGGCAGGAAGGATGACCATTGCCAATATGGCTGTGGAGGCGGGAGCAAAAGTGGGGATCTTTTCCTCCGATGAGATCACCCGAGACTGGTTGAATCGGATGGGGAGACCCGGAGACTTTAGAGAATTAACCTCTGACCCTGATGCTCTTTTTGAGAAAGTTATCGAGATCGATGCAAAGACCCTCAAACCCACTATTGCCTGTCCTCATCAGGTGGACAATACCAGGACCATTGACGAGATCGGTGAAGTCAGTGTGAACCAGGTCTATCTCGGGACCTCCTGCAATGGAAGGCTGGAAGACCTCCGGATCGCAGCCGACATATTAAAAGGAAAGAAGATTCATCCCAAGATCCGGATGATCGTTACCCCTGGCTCCCGTTTAGTGTATTTAGAAGCCCTTAAGGACGGGACAATGGAGATCCTCATCGAGGCAGGCGCTCTGGCCATGCCTCCCGGGTGCGGGGCCTGCGTTGGGCTTCATGAAGGCGTTTTAGGAGACGGCGAAGTTTGCCTGGCAACACAGCCCAGAAATTTCCAAGGAAGGATGGGAAGTCCGAATTCGTTCATCTATCTGGGTTCTCCGGCTGTTGCGGCAGCTACAGCCATCGAAGGGAAGATTGCTGATCCGAGAAAGTATCTTTGAATTCACCTTATCCCTCTCCCTTGGAGATTATGTTGTAATTCGCCGTTCACCCTTCGACACCCTCAGGGCGAACGGCTAAGTCATTGATGTTTAACGCGCCGTAGTCCGTTCGTGGTGAGCCTGTCGAACCATGAACGGACTTGTGACACAGTCCCTTGACGGGAGAGGGTAGGGGTGAGGGTGACCTAAGGAGGGACATGAAAGGAAGAGCTTGGAAATTCGGCGATGCCATCAGCACCGATCATATCATCCCGGGCCGATATTTTTATTTGCGGTCAAATCTTCCTGAGCTTGCAAAACATATCTTTGAGTATGAAAAACAAAGTTTTTCAGAGAGGGTGGCTCCGGGCGATTTCATCGTAGCAGGCCATAACTTTGGTCAGGGTTCGAGCCGGGAGCATGCCGCCATCGTGGTCAAGATGAATGGCATCCAGGCTGTTCTGGCAAAGAGTTTCGCCAGAATCTTTTACCGAAATTGTTTTAATAGTGGACTGCCTGCCGTGATCTGTGATACTGATAAATTTGGGGAAGGAGATGTTTTAGAGCTTTTCCTGGATGAAGGGAGGATTATTAACTACAGTCGGAATGAAACCGTCTCCTTCATCCCAATTCCACC
>JAGXSW010000199.1 GCA_018333715.1 Syntrophaceae bacterium
CCGTCCGGATATCCCTGATACTGGATGATGATTCCGCTTCCCAATTCATTCTGATTGGTGTCTCCCGGGAAAGGAGAACCGAACTTCACGCCCCTCCAGGGCATGATCAGTTCCTTGCCGGGTAAATTGAGTTCATTGAGCGCCTTCCGAATGGCCTCGGGACTGGTGGACTTCGCATTGTTCAGGACATGGGCCCACACCTGAACTCCGATAAAATCCCTTGCTGAACTGCCATCAAAATCATAGCCCGTCTTGTCCTTATAGATTTTATTGATCTTCGCCGCCTCCGGTTTCACCTTTCCCAGGACAGCCGCGAAAACGTCACGGCTCACAATTCCGTTCACATCTCCTCCGAGGGTCTTCCAGAAATCCGGAGCGATGAACCCCGCATTCTGCCCCCAGACCAGCCGCGGCGTCGCCTTCATCTCCTTCATTGCTTTGACGAAGAGGATCGCATCGGACACATAAGATGCAAACAAGAAGGTGGGGGCTTTGGAAGCGGTCAGCCTTCGAGACTCACTGGTCAGGTCTGTGGCTTTGTGGGGATACTTAAAAGCCTCCGCAATCTTCCATCCCCTTTCTTTGGCGAACTTTTCAATTTCTGTTAAAGAAGCAGCTCCCCATTCCGTATTTTCGACTGCCACGGCCAGGGGTTCAAGTTCGCTTTTGGAAATCGCTTTTACCCCAGGCGCCTTTCCTCCCACAAGGCCATCGAGGAAGTCAAACAGGTCCCTGGTGAACCAGGTCTCATGAGGCGTCACCCTCCAGAACCACTTAAATCCTCTTTTGCTCAGGTCAGGGGAGGTGGAATCCGGATTGACAAAGGGGATACCCGCACGCTCAGCCTCAACTGAGGCGGTCTTCGTCACCGAACTGTTGTATGCCCCGAGAAGGCCAACGACTTTCTCATCCTCTATCAATCTCTTCGCCTGCTCTGCTCCCCAGGCCGGATCTCCGCGGGAGTCGGAAAAGACAAGTTTGATCTTGGCTCCGCCCAGGCCCGGAATGCCTTCCCATTCGGCGATCGAAATTCCTATGCCCGGATATTTCGTGTTGACAATATCAGCGGCCAGCTCCGCCCCTTCCTTCAAGCTCTTGCCAATGGGAGCCAGAGGGCCTGAAAGGGGAAGGATGACTCCGATCTTCACCTCTTTCTGAGCAAAAGAGAGATTGGGTAAAAAGATTAAAAGGGACAAGATAACGACACAAGACCATACTCCTAATTTTTTAATTCTCATAAAATCTTCCCTCCTTTCAAGATATGCCTTGCTACGCTCGGCAATCTGAAGTATAGGATTGAAAATCCTATACCTCAAAATATCGATAGGTTTTTAACCGAATCCTTCACCTCCTTCTTGCCTTCATCGTTTCCTTTTCAGGAACAAGACTATTTTTACCCATCCACATCAAAAATGTCAACGTCAATTTTTTATTGCCTTCCCTCCATTTTCACTGTAAGATTAAAGCGATGAAATTAGAACGCTTCCTAAAAAAGAAAGATCTGGTAGATTTAACCAGCCGTTTAATTCAGATTCCAACAGAGAACCCTCCGGGAAATGAGAAAAAGGCTTTCATCTTCTTAAAACCCATTCTATCAAAAATGGGATTTCAAGTCAGAACTTATATCTCTCCGAAGGGAAGATCGAATATCATTGCCGAAAGAAGATGGGGAAAGGGAGGCCGAAGGCTCATCTTCAATGGCCATCTCGATGTGGTCCCGGCCGGCGATGCCCTGCGATGGAAATATCCTCCGTTTCAGGGGAAACTTGAAAAAGGAAGGATTTATGGCCGCGGTGCATCGGATATGAAGGGAGGAGTCGCTTCTTTCATCCATGCGATCTCTATGATCGACCGTTTGAAAATCCGGTTTGACCGGGGAAGCCTCAGTCTCCATCTTGTCTCTGATGAGGAATCCCATGGCCATCAGGGCATGGGTTTTCTCGCCCAAAAGGGACTGATCAAAGGGGATGCCGTCATTGTGGGAGAACCGACAGGCCTCGATCTGGTCATTGCCCAGAAAGGAGCTCTCTGGCTGAGGATCGCTTCCTTTGGAAAATCGGCCCACGGTTCAAGACCCGAGCAGGGCGTCAATGCCATCGAAATGATGATGCATCTGATTGGCCGTCTGAAAAACATCCCGCTTCTTAAAGAGCATCCCTTGCTTGGAAAACCCACGATCAATATCGGAAAGATTCAGGGCGGGACAAAAATTAATGTTGTTCCGGATCGGTGCCAGATTGAGGTGGACCGGAGATTGCTGCCCGATGAGAAAAAGGAGGGAGTCTTAAGAGAAATAAAGGAGGTCATCGAATCCGTTCAGGTCCTGGATCCCCTTTTCAAATATCAGATCGAAGAGATCGATTATGCTGAACCATCGGAAATTGGTCCTGATGAGGAGATCGTCCGGATCGGCCTCGAAGCGGGCAGGGAGGTGAGGGGAGAAAGGCCAAACGTCAGAGGGTTTTCCGGATTCACAGATGGCCGTTTCTATGTCAATCAATATCACATCCCGACACTCATCTTCGGTCCCGGAGGAACGGATCAATCCCATACCACGGATGAATCCGTCGAGGTGGAAGCTTTAATCAAGGCCGCCCATATCTACGGATTGATCGTCATTAAATTCTTTGAGGGGGATTAACGATTCACGAATCACTATTGTAATGCGTCACAAATCCCTTTCCTTTGATTGTCATTCCGGGCTTGACCCGGAATCCAGTGTTTCTAATCTGGATTCCTGCTGGAGTTTATCCCGATGTAAATCGGGGCAGGAATGACCCCCTTAAAATGAATGTAAGGAAGTGTTGGACGCACAACACAATTCACGAATCACGAGACACCAATCACGAAATTGAGGAGGAACCAATGTCGATGAGACCATTTCCGATGAACCTTAACTTTAATACGGGGGAGCTTACTCCCAATGACCGGACCAACATCCGCAAGTTGAGTGATATGAAGGGAATGTTTCTCGACAGCGAAGCCAAACGCCGGATTCTCGAAAAGGACGATCCCTTGATCTACTCCTTCAGCGAGAAGGTTTTGCCTGAAGAAAATGGCCATCTCCAGCTCGCCACGACCACAATCCATCCGGGAAAGGTCGGCGATGAATATCATATGACCAAGGGCCATTACCACAGGCGTCCTGACACTTCGGAGATGTATCTCGGTCTGGAAGGGGAGGGTTGCCTTCTCATGCAGACCGTAGAAGGGGATTTCGAATCCATCGATATCCGGCCCGGGACCGTCGCCTATATCCCGCCCTACTGGGGGCACCGGATGGTCAATGTAGGAATGAAACCCTTCATCTTCTTCGCTGTCTATCCGGGAGATGCAGGCCATAATTACGGAGATATTGAAAGGACTGGGTTTGTGAAGATTCTCGTCGAGAGGGATGAGAAACCTCTCCTGATCGACAACCCGAAGTGGAAAAGAAGATGAAACTCGATCTTGAAAAAATCTTAAAGGAATTGAAACCCTACCGGGAAAGGAAGGCAGTGGTCGATCCGGAACGGGCTGCCATCCTCGTCATCGATCTACAGAACTATTTTAAACAGATTGCCCAGCCTGTCCTTGGGAATATCTTAAAGGTGATCCAGTCCTGTCGGAAAACGAATGTCCCTATCATCTTCACCCAGCACGGTCATACTGATCCCCCCTCAGATGGGGGAGCATTGGAGAAGTGGTGGGGAGAGTTGATCATGTCCGGAACCGAAGATTGGAAATTTCTTCCGGAGGTCGCTATAGAGGAGGAAGACCTCATCCTCCCCAAGAAACGTTATAGCGCCTTTTTTGAGACCGATCTGGATGAAAGGCTTCGATCAAGAGGGATTAAAGATTTGATCATCTCAGGCGTGATGACCAACCTCTGTTGTGAAACCACGGCCCGCGATGCCTTTATGAGGGATTACCGGGTCTTTATTCTCATCGATGGGACGGCCACCCGCAAGAGCGAACTCCACCTCGCCACCCTGAAAAACCTTGGCTTTGGATTTGCCTACCTTCTCACCTGCGACGAATTGATTCAAATGCTGAAATGATTTATCTCTCTATTAACTTATTTATAAATCTCGCCACGGATGGCAATGCCAGAATCATTGTAAGTGGGGACTCTCATCTTCTGAATCTCAAGTGATATAAAGAAATCGAGGTTATAAAAGTTTCTGAATTCCTAAAACACTATACTCGTTTGAATATGCTTCCGAAGGAATAGTTTTCGAATAAGATGATGAGAATGCATTATTGGTTGTTGAAATAGAACGAAGAATTCCACTTACTTTTGATTCAGCTCCACCTTCTTTAACACCTCTTCCAGAATGGTGAGGGCGGTGTCCGCTTCGTTCTTCGTGATGATGAGAGGCGGGATGAGACGGATTACATTCTCGCCGCATCCAAGGATGAGGAGCCCCTTTTCAAAGCATCCCTGAATAACAGCATTTCTCTCTTCAATTGCTTTCTTTTTTGTCTCTCGATCTTTAATCAATTCTATCCCGATCATCAAACCCCTGCCCCTCACATCGCCGATGATCTCGTGCTGTTTCTGGAATTCCATCAATCTTCCGAGGATGTATTTGCCCATCCGTGCCGAATTCTCAACCAGCTCTTCTTCTAAGAGTTCGATCGTGGTTAGAGCGGCCTGGCAACTGATGGGATTTCCGCCGAAGGTGCTCGCATGAGAACCGGGAACCCAGTCCATCACCTCAGTCTGAGAGACCGTGGCTCCCAGGGGCATCCCTGATGCAATGCCTTTGGCTAAGGCGATGATATCAGGCACCACGCCCCAGTGTTCAATCGCCATCATCTTCCCTGTCCTTCCCATTCCTGTTTGAACCTCATCCACAACGAAGAGAATCCCGAACTCCCTTGCCAGCTCATAAAGTTTCTTATGAAATTCAGGCGGAGGGACGATGTATCCGCCCTCGCCCTGAATCGGTTCAACGAAGATGGCGGCCACTTCTTCCGGAGGGATGCTCCGTTTGAAGAGGTCCTCACGGATCCACTCCACACAGGCCACTTCGCACTCCGGGTATTGGAGATGATAGGGGCAACGGTAGCAGTAAGCGTAAGGGATATGGGTGATCCCGGGGACAAGCGGAGAAAAACCTCTCTCATGGACCACCTTACTCGCCGTCAGGGAGAGGGCGCCCATGGTTCGTCCATGAAAGGCTCCGAGAAAGGCAAGGACTCTGGGCCGTTTGGTATGATACCGTGACAGTTTCAGGGCGGCCTCAATGGCCTCTGCGCCGGAGTTTCCGAAAAAAACCCTCTTCTCCATCGGCCCCGGCGTGATGGCGCCTAATTTCTGGGCAAGGGTGGACTGGACATCATAATAAAAATCTGTTCCTGACATATGGATGAACTGCTCAGCCTGACCTTTGATGGCTTCTACCACCCTGGGATGGCAATGGCCCGTGTTACAGACAGCGATCCCTGAGGTAAAATCGAGGAATCGATTCGAATCGACATCCTCCACCACAGCTCCCCTTGCCCGTTTCACCACAAGGGGATAGACACGTGTATAGGATTGGGAGACATACTTTTGGTCCTTTTCCAGAACTTTCCTCGCCTCGGGTCCGGGAAGTTTGGTCAACATCGAAGGGATCTTATCTTTCACCATCTCTTCCTCCTGCCGAACGGCGTAAGGCGCTCCATCAAAACGAAGCGAAAAATCTCGTTTTTTCGTTCAGGGTAAACTCCGGGAAGCAATCTCATGAGAATGTCACGCCTGCGTGCCATAACGCCTGCATGGAGGGTTTCTATAAAAATAGGCACTTCGGCGTGCAGGCAACCCCCCCCCCCGCATCAATTGCGGGGTTCTCGCAATGACTACTTTT
>JAGXSW010000200.1 GCA_018333715.1 Syntrophaceae bacterium
AACATCCTTGGCAATCCAGAAAAGGGATATAATCAATTTATGATGGCCCTTCAGACCAGTCGCATCGGCTTCGGCGCCCATTCCGTGGGCCTGGCTCAGGCCATCTTCGACGTCTCGCTGTCTTACGCCAAGGAGAGGGAGCAATTTGGCAAAACGATCAGTAAATTTCAGGCCATACAGTTTAAGCTGGCCGATATGATCATGGAGATCGAGCTGGCCAGATTGATGGTCTACAAGGCGGCCTGGCAGAAAGATCAGAAGGAGAACTATTTTGCCGCTTCAACCTATGCCAAGACCTTTGCCTCCGAGGCGGCCAAACGATGTGCGGACAAAGGGGTCCAGATCCACGGCGGATATGGATTGATGGATGAATATCCCATCTCCCGTTACTGGCGCGAAGTAAAATTTGACGAGATTCTGGATGGGACCTCGGAGATTCAAAGACTCAACATTGCCCAGAAGGTTCTGAAACTCTAAAGGGTTGATGAAAAATGCCCATCTGCGGCGTTGCCCTCATCCTTCGTCATTGCGGCGTACAGCCAAGTACGTCTCACTCCTCAGGGTTTCGGGCGCCTTGCATCTGGCCATTTTTGATCAACCCTAAAATTATCTTCTAAATCACTCTTTCGTATTTCTTTCCACGAAGGCATAGGCGCTGTGGTTATGGATCGATTCGAAGTTTTCCGATTCCACCGTAAACCAGATGATGTTCCTATCCTTCTTTAACTGCCTGGCGATCTCCCGAACCACATCTTCGACAAACATCGGCTTCTCATAAGCCTTTTCAGTGACAAATTTTTCATCCGGTCTTTTTAAGATGGAGTAAAGATCACATGAGGCGCATTCCTCAACCAGTCGGATGATGTCCTCAATCCAGATAAATTTTTTGAATCGGAGGTTGACCGTGACGACGGAACGCTGGTTGTGAGCCCCGAATTCGCTGATCTCTTTAGAACAGGGGCACACCGTGGTGATCGGGACAATGATGCCCACAGAGAAGTCATCCTTTTCATCGCTCGAACCGGAGAACCGACAGATATACTCCATCAGGCTCTTCGCACGGCTGACAGGGGCCTCCTTCTCGATGAAGTAGGGAAATTCAACTTCGAGGTGAGCGGTCTTGGCTCTCAGTTTTTTTTTCATCTCCGCCAGAATTTTCGACAAATTTTTAATGGCGATATCCCCCCTATATTTATTGAGGATCTCCACAAATCGGCTCATATGAGTCCCTTTGAAACGGTGAGGGAGGTCCACAAACATGTTGACGCTCGCCACCGTATGCTGAACCCCTTTTGCCTTATCGAGCACCGTGATGGGGTAACGGATATTTTTAACCCCCACTTTATTGATCTCAATTTTTCGATGGTCCCGCTGGCTCTGAATATCGTTCATTCTCATCTCCCGAAATAAGCGGCGCAGGCATTCTCCGACTCCCATGCGGTCACCTTTTTAAGGGCGGCGGGGAATCCCTTTAATTCCTTCTTTAAGTGATCAAAGATATATTTGGCAATGTTCTCAGAAGAAGGCTCTATCCCAGAAAAATAAGGGAGGTCGTTGAGATAGGTGTGGTCCAGCGTATTTAAGACCTTCTCCATTTTCTGTTTCAACACCTTGAAATCGATCACCACCCCCTCCTGATTCAGTTTGGAAGAGGCCACCGAGACCTCCACCTTCCAGTTATGTCCATGGAGTTCTTCGCATTTCCCGTGAAGATAACGCAACCGGTGAGCGCCGGAAAAGTGAGAGGTGACAGTTAGTTCATACATTGTGAATCTCCTTTGGAATGTTGGAATATTGGGGAGATATTGGATTGACATCATTTGTCTTGTTCCACTATTCCACTATTCCATTATTCCTTTATTATAATTCAATCCACTAACAGTATCCTCACATCCATCACATTGGTGCGGGTCGGGCCGGTAATCAAGAGATCGCCCAGTTTCTTGAAAAAATGGTAAGAGTCGTTATTCTCAAGATATTTCACGGGATCTATGCCCATTTCCCTTGCCCTGGCGTTCGTCGTATAGTCAGCGATGGCTCCGGCAGCATCGGTTGGGCCGTCCGTTCCGTCCGTACCCGCACTCAGAAGGACCGCCCTTTCCAATCCGCTGATCTCAAAAGCCCCTGATAGGGCAAACTCCTGATTTCTTCCTCCCAGGCCGCTGCCCCTGATGGTTACCGTTGTTTCCCCTCCTGACAGGATACAAGCAGGCCTGCCTATGGGTTTGCCTGTAGAGGCTATCTCCCTTGCGATGGCTCCGTGGAATCGCGCCGCCTCACTCGTTTCACCTACAATGGAAGAGGAGAGGGTAATCGTATTGAATCCGGCCAATGAGAATTCCTTCTCCGCAGCCCGCAGGGCAACAATATTTGAACCGATGATCATATTATGGACTTTTTCAAAAACACTCTCCCCGGCCTTTGGAGTCTCCTTAATCTTCCCCTCTCTCCCTGCCTGAAGATGGTTTCGGATGGAGGAGGCGATTTCATTGACCAGGCCATATCTCTTGAGGATCTCCCAGGCTTCTTGAAAAGTGGAGGTGTCAGGGACAGTGGGTCCGGAGGCAATCACATCCAGAGGGTCTCCGACGACATCCGAAAGGATGAATGTGATGACGGTCGAAGGATAAGCCCAGCGGGCAAGCCAGCCTCCCTTCATCTGTGAGATATGTTTCCGGATCGTATTGATCTCCTTGATGTCCGCTCCGCAATCTAAAAGAAGCTGGGTTAACTCCTGCTTCTCTTCAAGCGTTATCCCATCCGCAGGAAGCGGCAGAAGGGCGGAGCCTCCTCCGGAGATAAGGAAGAGGACAAGATCTTTGGGGCCGGTGTCGGTGAGAAGATCTTTAATCTTCCGGGCGCCTTCCAGCCCTTTAGGGTCGGGTAAGGGATGGCCCGCTTCAATGATTTCGGTAAACCTTAATGGCAGGGCATGTCCATATTTAGTGGTGATCAATCCTTTTGTAATTCGACCACCGAATATCTCTTCAATGGCTTGAGCCATGGATGAAGAGGCTTTTCCGGTTCCAACGAGGAAGATCTTTTCAAAGTTATTCAGATCGAAGACCTTTTCGGAAACTTCCTCAGCTCCGATGATCAAACGATTTTTATCAATATGAGCGATCTCTCTAATTCTCTGATAGGGATCAACCGCAGAAACAGCCTTTAAAAAAACGGCTTTGGCCATGTCCCGCATCTCATCGAGTCTAAATCTGCTCAATTTAATTCTCCTCAATATTTGTGAAATTTATAACTAAATTGCACTTTGCTGTCAATTGCCGTTTTGATTTCATCTGAGACCGTTATTTGTCGAAACTTCATCCAGGCCAACACCCGTTCCCTTGGGTCTTGAGTCTTTTGCCTTGTCCATTGATCCCTACGCCTTGAACCCTGTGCATTAGACCTGTCTTTTTATTGACAATTGAAGATGTGACCCCGAATTGCTCGGATTGCTGGAGGGGAGGTGTGGGGAATATATGGGAATTAAGCTCTATTGAGGGTTAGCTCTTTTTTTATCATCTCCGACAGCCAATGGCGGATCAAAGTCTGGTAAGGGATAGATTTTTTCGTAGCTAATTTTCGTATGGCTATAACCTGGAGAGGATCCATTTTGATGGCCATATTTTTGAGCTTCCGTTTCGTCCTTTTTGAAAGTATGTCCTGCTTAAGCCGGGGATCTAAATTGAAATGAATGGGCCCCTCAATCAACTCCTCGAAAATGTCCGCCTGATCATAGTAGTCAGTCCATTTATTTGTTTTATTTTCTATTCTCATGATTCACTCCTGTATTTTTTATAATACTGAATTTCTGACTTCTTCATGTCACAACCCGTAATGGGCCTTGCCCTGCTTTTTGGCTTAAGCTCAAAGATCACGGTCAGGTATCTTCCTGCGCTGGTGGGGCCGAAAGCCGCATAATGTCCTTTCTTTGTGCGCCTAAAAATGGGATGATTAGCGAAAACTTCTTCAACTTCTTCAGTTTCTACTCCGTGCCCAAGCTCTATATGGAGGGAATTATCCTCATCCCATTCGAAGTCTAATATTCGCAAGATCACCCCAAAAAGTCATACATAGTATGACCTATTTCATTAAGAGATGTCAAGTTTTTAAATTGGAGATTTCTGAAAAAGCCAAGGAATCTCTGCCATTACTATAAGAGTCCGATGTCTAACGCCTGAAGTCCAATGTCTGAATTGCAATAAAGAAAAAAGCTTGACTAATGTGCAATCATTTATTAACATTAAAATGACATCACATTGTGCATGTGGAGGACGGCGATGAAGACGATTACCATTCGCGGCATTGACCCCGGACTGGACCGGGTGATCAAATCCCGGGCGAAGCAGAACAGCCTGAGCGTGAATCAGTGGATCCTGCAGGCGCTGAAAAAAGTGACCGGTATGGGGAAAGAACCGGTGTTCAAAAAGTATAGCGATCTGGATGCTATGGCCGGCGGTTGGAGCAAGGAAGAAGCAAAAGCTTTTCAGAAAAACACCCAAATCTTCGAGAGAATCGATGAGGATGTCTGGAAATGAGACGGATTGCGATGGATACGAACATTTACACCTCTTTCAAGTGCAATGACCAGAGTGTCGTTGAGGCGCTCAGGGATTGCGACCTTATCGGCGTGGACATAACGGTGATCGCCGAGCTCTTTTCCGGGTTTTTTCTCGGCGACAAGGAAAAGAAAAACCGGCAGGAATTAGAAGCATTCCTCAACTCTCCCCGGGTTGAAATACTCCTCCATGATCTCGAAACGGCGGATTACTATGCTTTGATTGTCAAAAGATTGAAGGCAAAAGGCCGGCCCATTCCCACCAACGACATCTGGATTGCCGCCAATGCAATGAAGCATGGTTTGGCGCTCTTTTCATTTGACAGCCACTTTGAAGAGATAGAAGGCCTGCCGTTATTTTAAAAAATGGCTCTTCGCGTAATCGAGTGGGTCATTTCTGCTTTTTCACTTCCCTCTCTTTAGCAAAGTTCTCTCTTTCTTCTCCCCTCTTTGCCAAGAAGCCTTCCTTCTTTGCCCCTCTTTGGCAAAGAGCTTGCTATATTATAGTGAGGGTGAGGGAGCTTAAAAAAGGCTATACTCCTTCTTGACATAAGCAAGTTGGCGGAGACCAACTTAAAGAAAGGAGCATAGCCATGAAAAATAGTAACACAAAAAAGGTTAAAAGGATAAACGAAGAAACATTGCTTGTGACGATTGATATGGGAAAAGTGAAACATACGGGGTATTACAGGTTTCCTGACGGTGCTGAAGGGAAGATTTTTGAATTTTCCAACAGCAGAAACGGATTTGAAGATATGTGGCAACGAGTGTGCCAGGCTAAAAAATCCCGTAATCTTACGGAAATAGTAGTGGGATTTGAATCTACCGGACCCTACGCAGAGCCGCTTTTGCATTTCTTGCGGAAGCGTAATGTGCGTCTTGTGCAGGTCAATCCATTCCATACGAAGAGACTGAAGGAGCTTCAGGGGGATTCTCCGAGCAAGACAGATCAGAAAGACCCGAAGGTTATAGCCGATATCATAGAGCTTGGACATGCTGGATGAGCAGGGCCAGATAAAGGAGATCCTGAGCATTGGTTCCGACATCACCGAGCGTAAACGAGCAGAGGAAGAAATACGAAAGCTCAATGTGGAGCTCGAACAGCGGGTCAGGGAGCGAACACGGGAACTTGAAGCCAAGGTAAAGGAAGTTGAGCGGATGAACAAGCTCTTTGTGGGCAGGGAGCTGCGGATGGTTGAATTGAAGGAGAGGATAGCGGAGCTTGAAAAAAGTTAGGAGTAGAGAGTTCGTAGTCCGGAGTGAAGAGAAAGAGTGTAAGGCAAAAGGCGCCGGGTGCAAGGTAAAAGCACGGTTTTCCATGAGCCATGAACCTTGAGCCATGAGCCTTTTATTGGACGACGGACGATGGATGAGGGACGAGAAAAAAGTAATCAGTAGGCAGAAAACAGAAGGACGAGAGACGAAGGACAGACCTTTGACAAATATGGGAATTAGTATTACTATTATACATAGTAATACCACAATTGGATGTAAGGAGGAGAAGGAGATGCCAACAGCAACCATGAAGATTACTTCAAAGGGGCAGGTTACCATCCCCAAGGAAATAAGGGAGTTATTAAAAAGCGACGTGGTCACCTTCGATGTTGTGCAGAGCAATGTTGTGATCAGGCCAGTTCTTGACACCGCCGGGTCTCTAAGCGAGTATGCAAAAAATGTTAAAGCTGGGTCTTCATTCAAAAAGTTGAAAGATAAGGCTTGGGAGGAGGTTATCCGTGAAAAAACAGGGAAGAAGACTTCCTGATACAAATGTTATTGTCAGGTATCTTGTAAAGGATGATATTGAGCTCTATAAACAGGCCAAGACATTTTTTGACAAGGTGAAAACAGGTGAGGAAAGCGCCCTCATACTTGAAAGTGTGATTGCCGAATGCGTATACATTCTTACAAAGATATATAAAGCGCCTAAAGAAAAAACAGCCGAAAGCCTTAAGAATCTTTTGCGATACAGAGGCATCGTCAATGAAGACAGGGTAGATTTGATTAAGGCTTTATCTACTTATGCCGAGCAGTCACTGGATATTGTCGACTGTATCTTATATGTAAAGGCCAAAGACACAGATGCAGGCCTGTTCTCGTTTGATGAAGACCTGAATAAGCTGGCATCGGATGGACGATAAACGATAGACCCGCCTACACTGACCTGCCCGTCGCTATCAACTTTTGCAGGCGGGAGTTTCGGCGGGCAGGCGACCGATGGACGATAATAATGTTTATTTAATGAAACATGAATCGCTATAATGAAACCAAAATAGCTATTTAAGGAGGAAATCGTGATGAAGACGATGACAGCGGGGAATCTCAAAAATAAGACCGGTGAGGCGATGAAAGCGGTCTCAAAAGTTCCTTTGCGCTCCCTGGAAGAATCATGGAAAGATATCATGGATACAATTAGGCAAACCAAAATTTAATAATGTAAAAGAAGCGATGAATCAGACAAGAAGATTGTTTAAGAGAGGAGGTTTTAAATCATGATTTATAGGGGGATCGCTAAAGGGAAAACCATTGAATTAGAAGACCCCCTTCCATACCCTAAGGGGCAGCCCATTCATGTGTCCGTAGAGCCTTTGATGGAACAACCTCAACCTGGCTCTTCCGTGGCAATCCGAAAGGCAATGCATGAGCCTCCCCATCTCACGGGGGAAGACGTAGACGAATTAGACCTTGCGATTGGAGAAGGTAAATTAAATGTCCACCATGGAAACATATTCGATAGTTAGAGATAATAAATGATCTTTCTCCTGGATACGACTACCTTTAGCGATCTGATGAGAGAGCATCCCAAATTGGACTCCCGTCTGGCGGCGGTTTCTCTAACGGATCGTGTGGTTATTTGTTCTGTAGTAAGAGGTGAAATTCAATATGGTATCGACCGTTTGTCAGAAGGAAAACGACGACAGGATTTGAAAGCCAAGGCCTATAAACTCCTTGCAATCCTCCCATGTGAACCGATCACAGAAGCAGCCAGTGACTATTATTCAAAGATAAAATTGACACGCCAGCAGAAGGGTTTAACCCTGGATGAAAATGGTCTTTGGATCGCTTCAACTGCCTTAGCATTAGACGCCATCCTTATAAGTAGAGACAGTGATTTCCAGTATATTGAAGGACTAAAGGTTGAAGACTGGACGCTTTGACCAAAAGGATCGTTTGTAGTAAGGCACGGAGTTGTTTGCAGTCAGACACGAAGCCTTGCGGAGTGCCATTAATAATGACACTAATCTCCACCTGCGCTAAAGTTCAGCAGGGAGGGATTTTACGAAACGATGTTGTCATTATTAAAAAGCTGTTGTTAATTTAAGGGGCGCTGGAAGATGAATAAAATAAGTTCTATTTCTTCGAAGTCAAATCTTTGGAAGAAGGGCGGGGGGATCCTTGTCACCCTGATCCCCCTGGTGATCATTGAAATAGCGGCATGGGCCTGGATCAGGATCCCCAACCCTCCTCCCATTCTTCTTTTGGCGATTGTGCTTTCCGTTTTTATCGGAGGTTTACGCTAGGGACTCATAAGCGCCGCGATCACATGGCTGTATACCCTATATCACTTTTCTATTCCCGGCCGGCTCTTTCACTACACGGAGGAGAGCTTCTTACGCATCATCGTATTGACAGGGGTTATCCCAGCGATGGCGCTATTGGTGGGCATCCTGAAGCGAAAGGCCGACCGCACGGATGAGAATTTTAGATTGAATGCCATTATCCAGGCTGAACTCACCGAGCGCCAACAAGCAGAAGAAACCCTGCGCCAGAGCGAAGAGAAGTTTCGCCAGTTTACGGAAAACATCAGTGAAGTATTTTGGATGACCGATCCGCATAAGAATCAGATGATCTACATCAGTCCAGCTTATGAAAGTATCTGGGGACGCAGTTGCGCCGCTCTGTATACTTCAGCGCGGGATTGGGCGGATGCCATCCACCCCGAAGACCGCCAGCGGGTATGGGAGGCGGCTACGGCCAAGCAAGCCTCCGGTGATTACGATGAGGTATATCGTATCGTCAGACCGGACGGCTCGGTGCGATGGATACATGACCGGGCTTTTCCTGTCAAAGATCATACCGGACAGGTTTATCGCATTGCCGGTAACGCTGAAGACATCACAAGCCGGAAGAGGATGGAAGATGAACTTCGACGTTCTGAAGAAAAGTTTGCAAAAGCCTTCCGGAACAGTCCTGATACGATCATCATGACTGATATTGAAGAGGGACGAATTATTGATGTGAACGAGGCTTTTTGTCATAGAACTGGTTTTAATCGTGAGGAAGCGATTGGAAAAACCACATTGGAATTAAACCTCTGGATGAGCGAAAAGGATCGTGAGCAGTTCATCACA
>JAGXSW010000201.1 GCA_018333715.1 Syntrophaceae bacterium
ATAAACCATCCGCCCGTGGTCGGGTCTTATCGACTTGATAAGATTTTCGGAGACATGACTGCCCGATGGACGGATTTCCCCCCCGCTTCAGTGACGCATTACATCCGCTCACTCATTCTGCTTTCTGCTTGTAATAGGGGAAAAGAATTGCTATCATTTGCCTCTATGGATGCAAGAAAAATACTCGGAACGATAAAAAAAACCGAGTCGCCCCTAAAAAAGCAACTTCTGATGGTTGCCCTGATTACCAGGTCCCTGGAGGAAAAAGGGGGAAATCCTCCCATTATCATCGGCGGTTGTGCCTTATCTTACTATGCGAGGGAAGTTTATTTCACCGCAGATATCGATTTGGCCTATTCAGATAGAGAGGCATTGAATGAAGTTTTAGCCTCTCTCGGCTATGAAAAACGAGGCCGATACTGGGTGAATGAAGAGCTGAAAATGGCAATCGAAGTCCCAGCCTCCTCCCTAACCGGAGAGGAATCGCCTGTGGAAGTCGTTGAGGTTGGAAAGGGGCTTCGATGCTGGATCATAGGCATCGAAGACCTATTGATCGATCGCCTCAATGCCTCCAAACATTGGAAATCGGAGATAGATGGCGAGATGGTTGAGTTGCTGACTAAAAAATACTTTAATGATCTGGATTGGGCTTATCTTGAGAAAAGGGCCCGATCCCCTGAAAATGACACTCTGAAAGAACTCTTAGAGTTTAAAAAGAGCGCTCGACGATGAAGATCAGGAAGAAGAAATTTGAGGAGGTCTCGCCGGTGGAATTTCTCCTCCTGAGAGAGAAAATCGGCATTGGGAGATATAGGAAGACCCGAAAGAGAAGCGTCGAGGAGCGAAAAATTCTCTTGGAACTTGGCTTGAAGAGGATCGAAGAAAAAGAGAAGGAAGACTTTGTCCCTCTGGGCCCCAGGAGGAGAAAAGTCAGGATTCTATGATTAGGAAAAGGGGGGGCATTGCTGAAAATATTCGCTTTGGGGGGGGAAGAATTGGTGCCGGAGGTCGGAATCGAACCGACACGGGCTTGCGGCCCGCGGGATTTTGAGTCCCGTGCGTCTACCAGTTTCACCACTCCGGCACAGACACCAATATAAAAAATATTATTAATGAAGTCAAATTAAAGGTTGAGGATAAGGTTAAGAAAATAAAAACCAAAAAATTGACAACTTTTCTTTTTGTATGTTAATCTATTTTTCAAATCAGGTGGGGCTGTAGCTCAGCTGGGAGAGCGGTCGAATCGACAGGCCGTGGGTCGGAATCGCTCGAATACTTTATGAAGAGTTAGTAACTCTCTTTGTGGGATTAACGTTTTTTTAGGTATTTTAATAGATTTCAAATCAGGTGGGGCTGTAGCTCAGCTGGGAGAGCGCTTGAATGGCATTCAAGAGGCCGACGGTTCGATCCCGTTCAGCTCCACCAATTAAACCCATCCTGAAAAACAGGAATTATTGATAGCCTCCCACCGCTGATGTCTCGAGAGAAACTCCAAAAAGCTTCCGGCGAACCCCTTTATTGGGGTCAGCTTTCTCAACTTGACCGCGATGACATTCGCCATCGGACGGGGGCGATCGACTTCCCTCCCCGGGAAGGGTTTCTTCTTCCTGTCTATCATCTCAAATATCTGATCATTCCGGAGACAAGAAAGATATTGAGGGTGGAGGGGAATGGTCAGATCGTTGAGGAAGATCTTCATCCTTTCTTTGTTCTCATGGCCCTGGTCTATCTGACTGGAGCCAAAGAGATCAAACCCAAAAACAGGTGGATTAGCCAAAAGGACCTCAAAGGGGGGAGCAACTTTTTTCAGGGGCCCCATAGCCTCCAGCTTAGAGAGATTAAAGATCTCTACGGAAAGGATCCGGAGGCCTTTCTCGAAGCAGGCAGAAGGCTGGGTGGAAAAGAGATCTCATTTGCAAACAAATCATTTGCCCTCGATGTATTTCCCAGAATTCCTCTCGCCTACCTCCTCTGGGAAGGAAATGAGGAGTTTCCTCCGAGAATCCGGGTTCTATTCGATTCGACGATCCAGTCACATCTTCCTCTCGATATTATCTGGTGCATGGTCGCCGAAACGAGCCGACGTCTGGCCGAACAGACGACACTTTGATAAAGAGGATTCCAGGTTGATTCCTATATGGATTCGTGTTAATGAAAATCCCTGAAAGGCAAGGAGAGATCCAGAAGATGGTTGAGAAGAACATTCTCCCCAAAAGGCCGCTGGGAAAGACCGGAGAGGAAATCTCCATTCTCGGGCTGGGTGGAGAAGGGATGCTCAGGACTCATGATGAGGAGGAGAAGGCGGTCGCCTTGATTCGCCGCGCTCTCGATCTGGGAATCACTTATTTCGAATCGGCCCGGGCCTATGCGAGCAGCGAATCCTACTACGGAATGGCTCTTCAGGAAAGGCGGAGGGATATCTTCCTCGCCAGCAAATCGCATGAACGGACCGGAGACGGAGCTTTAAAACATCTCGAGATCACCCTTAAAAATATGAAGACTGACTTTCTTGACCTCTGGATGGTCCACGATGTGAGGTCTCCAAAGGATGTCGAGCAAATCTTCGCGCCAAGAGGGGCGATCAAAGCCTTTGAGGCGGCCAAACGGAATAAAGTGGTCCGATTTATCGGCATCTCCGGACACAGAAACCCGACCATTCTTTCGCGAGCCATCGATCTCTTTCCCTTCGACGTGGCGCTCGTGCCCGTTAATCCGGCTGAGCCCCATTACTGGTCTTTTCTCGAAGCCGTCCTCCCAAGGGCTGTGGACAAAGGGATGGGGATCCTGGGAATGAAGACTCTCTCACGCGGGGTCTGTGCCAGGATTTTCGGAGATGAATCCATCGAAACGTTTCTTCGCTTCGCCCTGACCCAATCGATTTCAGCCGCTGTGGTGGGCTGCGAGACCATCGATCAACTGGAGATGAATGTCAGAATCGCCCGGTCTTTTCAACCGATGGACCAGCAGGAGCAGAACGTGCTCATCAGCAGGGTCAAGTCCTATGCCCGCGAATTGATGTATTATAAATTGTAAGGCGCCACCCCCTTCCTTTAAAAACCGTTCCGACATTCCCCCGGGAAAAAATTCCAGCACTTGAGATGTTTGAGTTAGAATTAGGCAGGACTAATAATAACGCTTTTGATTATGCGACAATCACCAAACACCAAATTCCAAACACCAAATAATAACCAATAATCAATTTTCCAAACATGCTGCTGTTTGATTATTGGAATTTGGTTATTGGTAACATTTTAGGGCTTTGAAAAATTACCTCGACTGTCATTCCCGCGCAGGCGGGAATCCAGGGAGGTTTTTAAAGAAACTGGATTCCTGCTTTCGCAGGAAAGACAACCTCAAGGGACGATCTATTTCATGTCTTTTTTCAAAAGGCTAAATTGATACGGTTATTGATTTATTGCGTCCGTATTATAAACTTTTGAGCATCTCTTCGGCCGCATCCCGAAGGTCGCTATGGCTTGTGGTCATGGCCAGGATATCGAGTTTAGCTTTGAAGCCCTGTTTCTCTATGGGTGATCTCGTCTCATAAAGAGTCCTCATTGACTGGATGGCCTCTAACACCTTCTCCGGATCGGAGTAATCCAATAGAAGAGAGAGCGTGCGCCAATCATCGGGCAGGCCACACTGATCCAAATAGTTCTTGACCGCTTCCTCGAACTGCTCCGTGCCATGAAAACGATCGATGTCTCCCTGAGCCTTCTTATGCTTCTTCGTCCCTTTCTTTCCCATGAAGAGTTTATCCGCCTCCTTTCGATACTTCTTCATCACCCACTCAGACTGACGAGACTTCTTCCGTTCTCCGGAAACCTCTTTCGGGGCATGGGGGCTCCGGTCTCTCCTCCGGTCAATCTCCCTCCATGAAATCTTTTCCCTCTCATCTTCGTCATGCTGCGACATCTGCTTCCTTCCCTCCCTTGATCTCCTAATAAGGAAACCATGAAGCCATGAAAAAACCAGGACCAAACGACCTGCGGCAGGGAATTTTTCCCCTGGCTGCCAGGATTCCTGGCTTCCTTATCATCATTCGCTTTTTTCTCTTACGGTTTCTTCCTCTCCACTCCCTGAGGAGTAAAGACCAGCGTGATGACTTCGCCTGACTTGCCAAATCTCTCCATCATCCTTCCATTGAAGACCATGTCGAGGCCGCCGGCATTTCCAATTAAAAGTTCGATCCGGTTGGTTGCCTGATAAGAACTCCCTTCTCCGGGCTTGAAGAGGGCTTCTGCCTGCGACCGACCATTGACTTGAATCTGCACCCATGTCTCCTCAATTGCCTTGATCTCGAGCGAGAAAGGTTTCCCTTCAACAGCGGGGGAGACCTCCGGGGTTGGAGCGGCCGGGATGATGGGAAGGGCTTCGCGGGTTTCCTGTTTGTTCGGAGGGGGCTCCACAGGGGGACCGGAAAGATAGGGATGGAGGAAATAGGAAATGAGAAGGCTGATGGCGATGACTCCTGAAACCGCCCATATCTGCTTCCGGTTCCATATGGCCTTCCTTAAAACCTTTCCTTCGGATTTAAGTTCCGGAGGAATGATCTTCTCTCCTTTTAAAGAATGCTCATAACGAAGAAGGACATCATGGGGATCGAGCCCGATATATTTGGCGTAGGCGGAAAGAAATCCTCTGATATAAATGGGAGAAGGAAGAAGCTCATGCCGGTCCTCCTCAATGGCCTTGAGGAGTTGTTCTCTCACTCTCGTATTCTTTGACAGCTCTCTCAGGGAGATCTTCTTCATCTCCCGCTCTCTTTTGAGGAACTCTCCAAGGGTCTCTCTCTCTTTCACCGAACGATCACCTCCGAAGGGGCGAATAACCCAGCTCATCGAGGGCGCGAGGGTCCCGGGTCCAATCCCTTTCAACCTTCACCCACAACTCCAGAAAAACTCTTTTTCCCAGGAAGGCCTCGATCTCCTTTCGCGCCGCTTCCCCGATCTTCTTCAGCTTCTGACCGCCTTTGCCGATGAGGATCTTCTTTTGAGAATCCTTTTCGACATGGATCGTCCCCTGGATGAGGACCAGGTTCTTCTCAGGATGTTCTTTAAACGATTCGATGGTCACGGCCGATGAATGAGGGACCTCCTGATAGGTTTGATGGATCACCTTCTCCCGGATCATCTCTGAAACGATAGATCTCTCCGTCTGGTCCGTGAAGATTTCCTCCGGATAGTAAGGCGGGGATTCGGGAAGGGACTTCAGCGCCTCCTCCAGCAGGATGTCCATTCCTTCTCCGGTTGCCGCCGAAACAGGAATGATCTTCTCGAAGGGATGGAGTTTCTGATATTGATCCATCAAAGGGAGGAGTCTCTCTTTCCGGACCAAATCGATCTTATTGATCACCAGAAAGGGAAGCCCCCTGCTCCCTTTGAGGGAGTTGACCATCCTCCGGTCCTCTTCCACGAGAGGGGATGAAGCTTCAATCATGAAGAGGAGGATATCCGCATCCCAACTCGAGGCAATGGCGGTCTGAACCATTCGCCTGTTCAATTCGGATCGGCCTTCATGGATGCCGGGGGTGTCGAGAAAGATGAGCTGGCCTCCTTCGACATTTTTGATGCCGAGGATTCGGTTCCGTGTGGTCTGCGGCCTTTCGGTGACAATGGCGACCTTCTCTCCGATGATCCGGTTGAAGAGGGTCGATTTCCCAACATTGGGTCTTCCGAGGATTGAAATAAAACCGGATTTGAATGCCATCCTCAGCCTAAGGCTTAATTATAATGGATAATCAATAGGTTTTGAATTGCTAAATCTATTGGGAAAAAATTTCAAATCACAAATTCCAAATCCCAAATAATTTCCAAATATCAATGACCGAAATGATTTCGTTTGGGATTTTGAATTTGGTTCATTGAAACTTATTTGTAATTTGGCGCTTGGGATTTGGTGCTTATCTCAAAAGAGGAACTTTCCCTTGTCAGATGATGGCAACCCTTATGAGGGTAAGGTAAAATCCAATACTTCCTGGATATGTTCGACCAGGATGAAGTTCATCTCCTTTTTGACATACTCGGGGATATCCTCCAGATTCTCCTCATTCTTCTTGGGAAGGAGGATGGTCTTCACTCCGGCCCTCCGGCCGGCCAGGATCTTCTCTTTTATCCCTCCCACCGGCAACACCCTGCCGCTCAATGTCAGTTCGCCGGTCATGGCAACATCGTGGGCAACGGGTCTCTCTTTCAGAAGAGAGAGGACAGCCGTGGCAATGGCAATGCCTGCCGAGGGTCCGTCTTTCGGGGTTGCTCCCGCCGGTATGTGGATGTGGATATCCCATTCCTGATAGAAATTTTCCGGGACCTCCAGCGAGCGGGCATTGGCCCGGATATAGGAGAGGGCCGCCTGGGCCGACTCCTTCATCACCTCTCCAAGAGAGCCTGTTAAGAGAAGTCCTTTGTCCCCTTTCATCTTCGAGGTTTCAATGAAGATGATGTCTCCTCCATTCTCCGTCCATGCGAGTCCCGTGGCCACACCGATCCGGTCTTTCTCCTGGGCAACTTCGCGGAAGAATTTTCTCGGTCCCAGAAGCCCTTCAACCACGGACTCATTGACGATCTCTTCCGGCTGATTCCCCAGCGCCACTTCTTTGGCGATCTTACGGCAGACAGTTGCGATCTCCCTTTCGAGGTTCCGCACACCCGCCTCCCGGGTGTATTCCCGGATGATCTTATAGACCGCCTCCGTTGTAAAGGAGAGGGGGTGATCCTTCAGCCCGTTCTCCTCCTTTTGATGAGCAATCAGAAACTGGAAACCAATCTTCTCCTTCTCCTCTTCCGTATATCCCGGAATACGGATCACCTCCATCCGGTCCAACAGTGGGGGAGGAATGGGAGACAGGGTATTGGCCGTCGTGATGAAGAGGACATGAGAGAGGTCGAATGGAACATCTAAATAATGGTCGGTGAAGGAGAAGTTTTGCTCGGGATCGAGCGCCTCCAGGAGCGCGGCCGCCGGATCGCCACGGACATCCTGACCGATCTTATCGACCTCGTCAAGCATAAAGACCGGATTGGAGGTCCCTGCCCTTTTCATCTCCTGAATGATCCTTCCCGGAAGGGCTCCCACATAGGTCCGGCGGTGGCCGCGGACCTCCGCCTCATCCCTCACCCCTCCGAGGGAGATCCGGATAAATTTCCTCTCCAGGGCGCGGGCAATGGAGCGCCCAAGAGAAGTCTTTCCCACTCCCGGCGGCCCCACGAAACAGAGGATCGGACCCTTCATGGGATCTTTCAATTTCTTGACCGCCAGAAATTCTATAATTCGATCCTTCACCTTTTCGAGGTCGTAATGGTCCTCGTTGAGAACGGTCTGCGCTCTTTCAAGGTCGAGGTTGTCCGTGGTCTTCTTATCCCATGGAATGTGGATGAGGTAGTCAAGATAGGTCCGGGAGACGGTATACTCGGCAGAGATCGGATTCATCCGTTCGAGGCGATAAATCTCCTTATGGGCGATTTCCTCCACCTTCTGCGGCATTCCTGCGGCCTGAACCTTTTCACGAAGTTCGTGAATCTCAGTTAGATAAGGGTCCTCATCGTGGGCTTCTCTTTGTCCCTTCATGGAAGAGCGAAGAGGATGCTCCCTCTGCATTTTCCCCGTCTCCTTGCGCCCGGTGAAGAGCAGGTGGGGTCTCAGGGGAAACGATGAAAACTCACGGCTGAAAAGGTCGAACACCTTCTTCAATCTTTCGAGAGGATCGATCGTCTCAAAGATCTCCTGCTGATCCTTCAATCCCGGACGCAGGGTGATGGCGATCAGGTCGGCGAGCCGGCCCGGATGTTCGATCTGATCGAGCGTCTTTAGCGCCTCATCGGGCAGCGGCCTTCCCGCAGAAAGGAAGATTTTAAAGAGTGTTCCAATGCTCTGGACAAGGGTTTCGGAGAGGGGACTCTTCTCCTCGGGCTCGACCACCTCCCTCACATCAGCCCTCAAATAGGGTGTCTCCTGAACGATGTTCTGGAGAAAGACCCGAGAAATACCCTCAACAAAGACCTTCATGCCTTTGTTGGGCAATTTTACCAGTTGAAGGATTCTGCAAACCGTCCCGAGGGAGAGAAGCTCTTTGGGTTGAGGATCCTTGGGAAGAGGGGCACGCTGATAGACGCATCCGATGAGATTGCTCTCCAGCGCTGACTTATTCAGAACAGTTAACGCCTCCTCCGACTGAAGAAAGAGAGGGGCCACGACATACGGGAAGATGATCGTATCCTTGAGAGGGATGCAATGCAACCGCTGGGGAATGGAGATGCTTTCTGTTTTAGAGAGGTATTTCACAAAAAAATCCCTGCTCAGATTGTAAAGCAGAATATGGTTCTTCTGGTCTAATGTGGGTAGAGAGGCTTTTCCCATGAATAACGTAAATTCCATTCGCCCTGAGGCTCTCGAAGGGGGGAATGGTATAAGATTGCCCACGTTAAAACCGGAAGAGATAGAGATATTATACGAAAAAGGAGAGGTTTGTCAACGAAGGCATAAAAGTTCTTTGACGGCGGAAAGGGCCTCCGGTGCGGACCAATCCCTCTGACCAACGACCGCGCCCTCCGCCCAGCCCTCCCTGTTGATCAGGAAAGCGGTGGGAATCATTCTGACCCCGTAGGTTCGTGCGATCTGTTCCTTTCTGTCAAGGAGCACCGGCAGAGCGATCCGGTAATTCTTGACAATATTCTTCACCCTTTTCTCCTTTTCCCCGTCAATCGCGATGGTCAGGATTTCAATCTGGCCTTTGTTTCTTTCAAAAAATTTTTCCAGAAGAGCGATATCCTCTTTGCAGGCCAGACAAAAGGAACCCCAGAAAAAGAGGAGAAGGGGTTTGCCTTTAAAATCATTCAGGGAGATTTGCTTTCCATTCAAATCTTTGAGAGAGAAAGGAGGGGCTTCCTTCCTCGTCTCAAATCTCTGAACGCCAAAGGATTCGCAGGCAGAAGTCATCTGGAGCAAAGGCGAATGGCCCTTTGCTTGAAGAGGCTCTATCACCGCGATGACAGCCCCAGCTACAATCAGAGAGCATATGCCGATCCATCTCATAACCGCTCCGAAAATAGCTTTAATTAGTGTCTGTTTATAAACGTCTTTTTCCGTCATGCCTGACTTGAGGAGCCTGCCCCGTACTTGATACGGGGGCATCCAGAAACCCTTGAAAACACTGGATTCCGGCTGGAGTTTATCCCGATGAAAATCGGGGCCGGAAAGACGACTTTTTAAAAAACCGTAGTTTATGGACAGACACTAATTAAAGGCTAATATATAAATGAAGGAACGTCAATATTGCTTAGAAAATACCCCTATTATCTCCCTCTCCCTTGGTGGGAGAGGGTGGGGGTGAGGGGGAAGACACACTATCCACCCCCACCTCA
>JAGXSW010000202.1 GCA_018333715.1 Syntrophaceae bacterium
TTAGAACTTGACGACATTCGGGAGGTGATCAATATATATGCCAAAAAACGCGGCCAGAGGACTGTCCGCAGACAATCTGTGCTGAGCAGAACCTCAGAACTCCAGGACAAACTGATCGCGATTCTTGGCCTTAAGGAAGAAGTGAACAGAGTTTTAGGGTAAGGATCCACTCTGCGAATCCTTATATATTACAGCTATTTACATATGACCTTTTTCATAAGTAGGAAACTCGGGCTAGGATGCGTTGGGTGCCTCGACCGATCTTTTCAATGAGCCCACGGAGAAAGAAAACATGCGCGATGTCTGGATTGCGCGGAACCGATGGATGATCCCGTTTTAGATCGGCTGGTGTGAGCCCATGTGGCAGCGCTCCCGGATTCGAAATTTGAAGCGAATCGGGCAATAACGAAATTGTGATGGAGCCGTTTGCATCATAGTCACGATGAACCAGCGCATTCATCACCCCCTCACGCAGAGCTGTTATTGGATAAAGCGAGCGATCCTCACGTTGCCAATTCTTCTCCGGAAACCTGCTTGCAACTCCACCGGCATGCGCTTCCAGCGCCGCTGGAATCTGCTCCGCAATCTGGAGGACACACGCGTCAAAAGTCTTGTCCAATGAGTACTGGTTGCCTGTTTTCCCCTCCGGCAATACCAGAAGACGCACACGGGCTTGCGGCAACAATCGGGAGGGTTGTTTCCCAAACAACAGGAGGGCGGCATTCGTCACTCCTCCGAAAGAAACCAGTCCGAGCGCATGAAGAAACCCTTCAATATCATTGGGAGAGCCCTGCCAGCGCTGCGATTTCACCGCCATTCTCGTAGTCTCCTGTATCAACTTGTCATCCAAGTCCACTTGCTCGGCTCCCATGGCGATCCGCCGTTCCCACCGCTGGCTTGCATCAGCTCGGTTCTGAATCAATTCACTGATCTCGTTGCGGTTTGCCGGGACGATTCGTTCTCCCCGCCGGAAATAGATCGCCCCCCCGGTTACATACGGTTTGTCCATCCCTTCGGACGCTTCAACAATAACAATATCCCGGCCTTCGACTCGCATGCGGTCCACGGTCCATAAAGCTGGTGGAGAAATCAAACTCGGTAGTTGGCTCTCGATACTCCGAGTTAGTAAGTCCGCATCGGCAACGCCGGCAAGTCGCCCTCTATCGCTGACTCCAAGCAACAACCGCCCACCTTCCCGATTAAGAAAAGCGCAGACTGTCTTCGCAATTACCTCGGGCGACATGTTCCCGGTCTTGAACTCGACGCGTTCATTCTCACCATTCGCAATGAGGCTCTGGAGTTCTTTTGGATTCATGGTACTCTCATCTCCTCCCAAATGCGCCGGATGCGCTTTGCGTCTTTGAACTGTGAATCGACGTAGCAGAGCGCTTCGGGTAGGCGGTAGAATTCTTGTGCCCAGTGCCCCCGTCGATCTGCGGCTGGAACGTCGTTCTGAATGGCATCGTGATACAGGTCGATCACACGCAGGTCATCCATCACTGGGTTCTTCTTTAGTTTGAACGAGGTGCGATTACCATCGCGCTTGAACATGTATGGCTTGAGCAATTGCCGCGCAAAGGTGACATCCCGGTGTACCAGAAACCAACGCGGTTTCCTAAGCCGCACGGCCTCCAGGAATTCTTCATGGGTGATAGAGCGATCTCCAACCAGGGTTCATCGTTATTGTTCCCTCGATTCGCCTTGCAGCGCTTCCTCAGCCCACTCCATCAGCCGTTTCTTCAAATCCTCTTTAGAAGGTAGATAGAGCTGATATTCCTTGGCATGAATACCGGCATCTTTGGGCAGGGTCAGCTCCACTAGGGCGTCGCGTTTCTTCTTGCAGAGAATGATTCCGATGGTGGACTGTTCCGCGGCTTGCTTGACGTAGCGGTCAAAGTAGTTGACGTACATCTGCATCTGCCCAAGGTCCTGATGGGTGAGCTTGCCGATTTTCAGGTCAATCAATATATAGCAGTGCAATAGGCGATTGTAAAACACGAGGTCAACGAAGAAGTGCTCTTCATCAAAGGTGAAGCGTTTTTGTCTGGCCTCGAAAAGGAAGCCTTTGCCCAGTTCCAGGAGAAAGTGCTCCAGTTTGTCGATGATGGCGGTTTCCAGGTCGGACTCGGAGTATTTTGCCTTTTCTTCGAGCCCCAGAAATTCCAACACATAAGGCTCTTTTAACAAGTCTTTGGGGGCATCGACGATCTGGCCCTCCAGCGCCAGCCTGCGGACTTCATCTTTATCCCGACTCAGTGCCAGCCGTTCATACAGACTTGCGTCGAACTGGCGTTTGAGCTCGGGCAGGGTCCAGGAGTTCTGTGCCGCCTCGATTTCGTAGAATTGGCGCTCCGCGTTATCCCGGATGCCGAGAAGAAAGACGTATTGGGACCAAGACAGGGGAAAAGCTGCTGCCAATTGCCCAGATTGCGTCTGGGTAATGTGGACTGAAATGTCTTGCGATTGGCCAGATGCCATCTGGTTTTTCTTAGGCACCAATTTGCCAGATGGCATCTGGCAAATTGGTGAGGTTCGATGGCGATAGGCCAGGAAAAACAGGCGCATATTCTGTAAGTTGGCTCGGGAAAAACCACGCCCGAACTCTGTCGTCAACCGCTCCGACAGGGTTTCCAAAACAAGTTTCCCATACTCTGCCCGCTGCGCGCCTTTTTGCTCGTGCTCGATAATCATCCGCCCAATTTCATAGCTGGTGATAACCTGCAACGAATTAATGGCAGTTGCGGCAGATTTTCTTGCGGCCCGTATCAGCCCGCGCACCTGCTCCAGCAAAGCGTCAACACTTTGATTCTCATGTCCTGAACCTTTTGCTTCGACAACATGCGGGTTACGTTTTTTCATCTATACTCCAAAGCGCAATTTTTGCCACAGGCTGTGGCAATTTTGAACCGGTAGCCAATTGTGCCACGGGGCGTGGCCCAATTGGCGCAACAATCCGTTCTTTCAACGCAGCAACGCCTCCTCCAGAATGGCTTTCAGCCGGTCGCGGAGTTTGGCTGTTGCCGCTTCGCTCTCCTCCAGCTTGGTGCAGGCGTGATGAACTTGGTGCAGATGTCGCGTTCGCTGAGGCTTTTCTTGTTCTCTAAGATCATTGAGGGCCTGTTGTTTGGTCCATTTCTGCGATGTGACGCAAAATTTTCATGAACCAATGAAGGTTCACTTTTCCGAAATGGTCATGTTTCCGAAGTTACTTTTCGACCCCAGCTTGATTTCTTTTCCCCTTGTTTCAATCACCCCCGGCGAAGTTGAACTCTTTATACCAAAAATTCAATTTTATGGCAATTTTTTAAGGAACCAGAGATCAGTAGGCCCTCCTGCTCAAAGAATAGCATAGCGCATGGAGCATAGAGCATAGCTCAATTACAGAAAACAACAGCCCTTATTGTCATTCAAATATCCTCTCCAGCCATGGAGTAAAATAAACGAAGAAATTAATGAGGGAGTGGGAGGTGAACGAAGAAATCACCAGCAGGGGATGTTCAATCCTGTTATCCGAAGCGGTATTGGACGCCGTATTCACTTCGGGGGTATTTCCATTTGACCGAACCGTAGATACAAGCGATCATGCAGGTGCCGCATTCGAGACAGCCGGCAAATTCCACAACCATCTCTCCTTTCTCATTCAGGGAGTAGAGGTTTGCGGGACAGGAATAGATACAGAAACGCTCCTTGCAGGTATGGCAGATTTTCTGATCCAGAAGAATGTGGGTTTCCTTATCGTTTTTAAAGGCATCCAGGGCAAGCTTTTCGGTAATCTTCATCAAGCCTCCAAAATGGAATGATGGAAGACTGGAATAATGGAATGATGGGTGGAGGAAGCTTCGCTTCCTTGAATTCGTAACTCTTCGCAAATGCCCTGCTGCCCATTTGATCGTTTAATGTTTTGGTGGTTTGTTATTTCCCCAACATTCCAACATTCCAACATTCCATTACTCCAGACTTTTTATATTTTCCTAAACATCAGCCAGTCTTTAAATGTTTCGATGTTAAAAAAATGCTTCTTCAGCTCCGCCATTTTTGTTTTATAGATTCCTTCTTTCGGATTTTCATCCACCCACATCACCTTTTCGAAGAGGTCGCAGATCACCTGAGGATACTTCGTAAAGAGCCTTTCGTTCTCCAGGACCGCGAGAGTGTTTTTAAAAGTATTCATCTCCTTCAGGATAAAACTATCATTGAGAAGTTTTTCATATTCGACAAGAGAGGAAGCTGAGAAGTCGTTTCTCTCTTTCGCTCCCTTGATGGCGCGTGCAGCCAAAACACCTGAGACTATGGCATACTCCATCCCCCTCACCGTGGCCAGCATATTGAGGCCGAGACCGGCAGCATCACCCACCACAAGCATCCCGTCGGTATAGAGCCTGGGCATATTATTAATTCCACCCTCGGTGATGAGATGGGCAGAATATTCTACAACCTCTCCTCCCTTGACCAAAATTTTGATTTCGGGTCTTTCTTTGAATTGATCCAGGAGTTTGTAAATCTCTTCACGGGGTTCTTTCCGGTTGAGCGAATGAAGGCCAACGACCAAACCCAGAGAGAGACTATCTTTATTCGTATAGAGAAAACCACCTCCCATGATTCCCCGGGTAAGGGCACCGAAGAAGAGCTGCGCAGCTCCTTCGTTCTCGCTCAGCCGAAACCGGTCTTCGATTGTTTTTGAATCGAGCTGGATCACTTCCTTAAATCCCAGGGCAAAGTGCTGAGGCTGAAAAGGTTTTCGAAGCCCTGCTTTCTCTGTCAGGAAAGAAAGGATTCCATCTGCAGCCACCACACAGTCCGCTCCGATCTCCTCATCACCGGATTTCACTCCGATGACTTTTCCGTTCTCTCTGATGAGATCATCCACTGTTTTCTGGGGAATAACAAAGCCTCCCTTTTCTGTGACGAGGTCGGCGAACCAGCGATCAAATTTTGCTCTGAGAATCGTGTAACTCGGGTAAGGCTCCTGATTGAATCGTTCGCTGTAGAATTCGAAGGTGGTGGAGTTGGTCTTTCCCATGGCGGTGAAGACCTCTTTTGTCACATGCCTCTCTAAAGGGGCCTGCTCCCAGATGTCGGGAAGATAAGGGAGAATGGGACGGAGATAGATCCTTCCTCCGGTCACATTCTTGCTTCCCGAGAAATCGCCCCGCTCCAGGACAAGCACAGTCATTCCCGAATCGGCCAATTCATAGGCGCAGGAAAGGCCCGCCAATCCTCCGCCCACAATGATGACATCCACTTTTTCCATTATCTGTCCGCAGCCAGGGCCTTCTTCAGTTCTTCTGTTAGAGCGGGTATGATCTGGAAGAGGTCTCCGGCGATGCCGTAGTCTGCATAGTTGAAGATGAGGGCATTTGGGTCATTATCCACAGCCACCACCGTTTTACAGGTGCCAATCCCCAGGATATGATGAATGGCGCCTGAGATGCCAAAGGCCATGTAGAGTTTGGCGGAGATGTTCTTTCCGCTCTTTCCGATCTGGTCCTTGAGATCCCTCCATCCTTCATCCACGGTGGCTCGCGTTGTCCCGACCGAAGCATTCAGGGCATCGGCCAAATCCTCAATCATCTTAAAGTTTTCAGGAGCCTTGATCCCCCTGCCTGCCGCCACGACAATATCCGCTTCAGTGATATCCAGCTTGGCTCCGGGCGCCTTTTCAAAGCCGATCACCTTCTTCTTCAATAAGGAGGGATCAATATGGGGAGGAACCGAAATCACCGTCGCCGATCGATCGAGATTCTCATTGACGAGAAAGGCATTATTTCTCACTGTTGCCATGGGGGGCCTGGCTTCGGAAAATGCCATTTCGGCAAAGACTTTTCCTCCGAAGAGCGGACGTCTGGCAATCAATTTTCCATCCTCTCCAATAGACAAACCCGTGCAGTCGGGCGAATAGCCTGTTTGAAGATGCATGGCCAGCCTTGGAAAGAGGTCCTTTCCGGTGGATGTGGCTCCTCCTAAAAGGATGGACGGTTGATGCTCTTTTATCAGCGATGCAATGCTTGGCAGGTAGGCGTCGGAAGTATAGGGTGTGAAGGATGGATCGTCCATCACATAGATTTTATCAGCAAAAGGGGTTAGACTTTTTGCCGCTTCCTCAAGGCCGCTTCCGAGGAGAAGTACGGCGACCTCCTGCCCTGTCTTTTTTGAAAAATCGATTCCCGCAGAGAGAAGTTCAAAAACGATCTTTTTTACCTTTCCCTCCTGATGCTCTGCTAAAACCCAGATGTCGTTAGACATGATACACCCCTTTCAAATTTGCAGGTGGAACGTAGAAGGTTAAGTGTGGAATGAAGAATGGATTTTTTACCTCCACGTTCTACTCTCCACCCTCCACTATCCTATATTACTTTGGCTTCTTCTCTTAGCAGTTTGACCAGCACCCTCACATTCTCCGGAAAGTCCTCTTTAATCATTTTCACCGGGGGCCTCTTCGGCGGCGGAACATATTTCTCTATTTTGATGTAAGGACTCATATCGGATTGGCCTAATCCCAGAGAAGCCAGATCGATCTTTTTAATCTGTGCCTTCATCGCCTTCATCACATTCATGACTAATGGAATCCGAGGCTTGTTGAGTCCCTTCTGGCAGGTGAGGAGGGCAGGGAGGGGGCAGGTCAGGGTTTCTCTCCCATTCTCCACCTCCCGTATCACTTTTGCCTCTCTCTTTTGATCGTCCACTTCAAAGCCGATGATGGAATGGACATGAGGGATTCCAAGGCATTCGGCAACCGCAGGCCCGACAATGCCCGCGTCATCGTCCATGGCTTGCCTTCCCGTTAGAATGAGATCAAAGGGTTTGTCTTTGAGATAGGCGGAAAGGGTTCTGGCTATGGCAAACTGATCGGAACCTTCCAAGGCGGCATCTGCGATTTGAACGGCGTCATCCGCTCCCATTGAGATCCCCCTTCTCAGGGCGTCCACTCTCCGGTTATCGACAGTCAGAACCGTTACTCTGCCGCCGAACTTCTCCTTTAATTTCAGACCCGCCTCCACAGCGATCTCATCAAAGAAGCTGGTGAAGTATTTATTTTCGATCTCCAGTTCCAAATCCGATTTGACCTTGACGATCGCCTCCGGATCAGGAACCTGTTTCACCAGAACATAGATTTCCATCCCAACCTCCAATTCAGCTTAAAAACACCGGAATAATGGAAAATTGGAATAATGGAATATTGGGGAGAGGAGGCTTTCGCCTCCCTTCAATTGTATTCTAATCTTGACTTTTTCCCCTATTAGATTGCTCCATTGTTCCATCATTCCACTATTCCACCATTCCATTATTCCAGGGTCATGGTTAATCTTTACAATATATTCTTCCCAGATAGTCACACAGGACTTCGTGAGTGCCGCCGCCGTAGAGCAGGAATTTGGCATCCCGCCAGAAGCGCTGGACGGGATATTCGCTGCAGAAGGCGTTTCCCCCGTAAATCCTCATCGCCTCCTCAACCGCATACATGCACATCTCCGTGGAATGATACTTGGCCAGCATACATTCGTTCGTGCAGGGGATGTTGCTTTGAATCATCCAGGCACACCGGTAGAGGAAGGTCCGCGAAGCCTCATACCAGGCCCAGTATTTGGCAAATTTTTCCCGGATCAACTGGTACGTGCTGATAGGTTTTCCAAAGGCGATCCGGTTATTAGCATACTGTCTTGCATCCACCATTGATTCTTTGGAAATGGCCAGAGCATTCATTCCGGTCATCACCCGGACTTCATTGAGAATTTCTCCGGCATACTGAACGCCTTTTCCGATCTCTTCTCCAAGGAAGTTCTCGTCAGGGATGAAGACATTGTCCAGGACCAGCTCCCCTGTTACTGAGCAGCGGGAGCCCAGTTTGTGAAGCCTCTGGCCGACCGTAAACCCATCCTGGTTCTCCGTCTTCTTTTCAACCAGGTAGAAGTTAAGCCCTTTAAGCCCCAGCTTCGGGTCAACGGTAGCCATGATCGTGGCAAAGGAGGCAATGGGCCCATTGGTCACCCACTGCTTTCTACCATTAATCCTCCAGCCGCCCTCCACTTTGGAGGCAAGCGTTCTTGTCCCACCGAGGTCAGAGCCGGACTGGTCTTCGGTAAAGCAGATTGTTCCGATCTTCTCACCCTTGATGGCCGGCGCCAGGATCCTCTGCTTAATCTCTTCGTTTCCGAAGCGGGCAATGAAGTAGGTTCCCATCAGGACCTGCATGATCGCCGACATGGCAAACCCACAGGACCCTCTTGCCAGTTCCTCATAGAAGATCATCTGGGTGATGGTGTCCGTCTCCATTCCGCCATATGTCTCTTTATGCCTTAAACCGAGATACCCGAGGCCGGCAAATTCCTTCCAGAGGTCCCAGGGGAATTCCTCCTTTTCGTCCAGTTCCTTCACGCGGGGCATGATCAGGCGGTTCACCGCATCACGCACGGTCTGCCTGAAAAACTCATGTTCTTCAGTAAAAGAGAAATCGAGGGCCATAATTTACTCCTTCCATCCCCCCCCTCTCCCTCCCCCTCGAGGGGGGAGGGTAGGGAGGGGGTGTTTAAATGACATTCTTCTCCTTCAACTCCTTCAGCTGTTCCGGGCTGTATCCTAACAGGCCGCCATAGATCTCCTCATTATGTTCCCCGAATCGCGGAGGGAAACTGAGCGTCTGATGGGTTGATTTGAGATAGGGGGTCATGAAGGGAGGAGGCGCCACAGTGACCTCAAGACCTGTTTTAAGGTCTTTACTCTGAATGAGATTGGGTTTCACCAGAGGGTCATTAACCACTTCTTCGATCGTATTCACTTTGGAGATGGGGATCGTGGCCTTGTTGAAGATGTCGATGAGTTCCTCCGTCGTAAAAATTTTGGTGATCGCATTGATGGCATGATTTAAATGATTCACATCCGCAATTCGTCCGGCATTCCGTTCGTACTCTTTCCTGTAAAGCGATTCGAATCCCGGGATCTTCGTCATCGTCTCCCACTGCCGGTCATTCCCCACAGCGATATAAGCATATCCATTTTTCGTCTCATAGACGGAGACCGGAGCAAAGAATTCGTGAGTATTTCCCCTTCGAGTCACCTTCTTCTTAAACGTAACCATATGGGTGATCGCCTGTGTCAACCAGGAAGTTGTGCTCTCAAACATGGAGAGGTCTATGCGGCTTCCTTTGCCCGTGACCGCCCTCTTATAGAGGGCCTTCATCAGGAGGCCATAACCGTGCTCGCTTGCCCCCATGTCGGGAAGAGGAATGCCCAAGACCTGGGGAGGTCCATCTCTCTCACCGGTCAATTCCATCAACCCCCCCCTTGCCTGCAAAACAGGATCATAAGCCGCCTCATTGCTTTGCGGGCCGAAGCCGGTCATTCCGAGCCAGATGATGTCCTCTTTGATCTGTTTGAGCGTTTCATACTCGATCCCGAGTTTGGAATAATTTCTCGGGAGTTGGTTGGTCGCAAAAATATCCACTTTCAACTTAAGGATCAGCTTTTTCAGAATCTCCCGGCCTTCCGGCGCTCCTATATCGAGAGTCAGAGCCTTTTTCCCTGCGTTGATCGGAAGAAAATAGGAGAACATCCGGTCTTCCTTCAGAACATCTTCTCCCACCCTTCGGTTCGGGTCGCCATAGATCGGATGCTCGATGCGAATCACCTTCGCTCCGTCCTCAGCCAGACGGAGGGTCAGATAGGGAAGGACCGTGGCCTGTTCAAGACTTAACACCGTAATCTTTTTGAAAAGGTTGCCCTCTTCCATCCCTACATCCTCAAGGTTGAATTTTTGGATACTGTATACAAGAAATGTTATATACCCAAGCCCTTCTCCATGTCAAGGTTTTTGGGAGAGAGATTTTAAGGTTTCAGCCCATTTTTTTCTTTAATTGGTCGGTGAGTTCGGTGAGATTTTCATATTCGATTTTTGGAAATTTTCCCATCATTTCGGGGAATCTGGAACCTTTGGGATAAAGGATCATAATCTCTTTTCCCATGCCGAGGGCGATTCCCAGTTCGAGGAGGACCTCCTCCTTTTTGGGAGAAGAAAGGTCATAAATTCCAAACCTGGCGCGCCTGATCTGATCTATACGGTGATCAAGGGGTTCCCCTTCCCGGGGACCATCACCGCCACAAACGGAGGTCAATCCGCTTTCCTCAAAAGCGAGATCAATAGCCCTTCTCACCTCAGGATCCGTAATTCCGGAGGAGATGAAATATTCACCCTTGAGGGAAATCTGCACTGTTTTTGGAGTGGTCTGGATTTTCTTAAAGAGGGTTCGATCCAGAGTCAATTCTTTGATGGCTGAAAGGAGGATGTTTTTCGAATGATCGAGGTCTCTTTTGTAGCGTGCGGAGTTCATTTTATCGATCTCCGGCGAGTCAAAGGCTTTGACGCTGACCTCCCGAAACCGAAGGGCCATAAAATTTTGGCAGTGAGTCGATTTCGGACTGAAAGCCTTCTCCAATATCATTTGAGTTTCGGTTTGCCACTGTTTAAAGCGTTCATTGCCAGGATGAAGGCCTGCCAATCCCTCCCATCGGTTTAACTGGTCTTTAATCAGGTCGATTGGGTCTCGCTCAGCCATGTCACTCTCTCTATCTTTTTCAATCTCCGTCGAAAATAACAGTGAAGAGAAAGAATGTCAACCCTTCGTCTCCTTCGTCTTCTCATAACATTCTGAAAATCCGATTTTCCGTTGATTCTTTCCCCCAATCTGATAAACTCCAACCGAAGTGAGGACATATAGTCAATAATCTATCGCATTGATGAAGAGCTGGTGAAAAACAGGTTGTGTTACCCTGGATTCTGAGAGATGTAGGAAATACCCAAGGGTGGCTTAGATTCTAAGAAGGTAGGGGCAGGCGAGGTTTTTATCGTGCATAAAAAGTGAAAGAATTTGAATATGCCTCCGGATTCGTGACTGGAGATAAAATCATATTCTATTGCCTTACCACATCACTTGGGAAATAGTTTTTAGTCCGTCTAAAAAAAAGATCTTCAATATAATAAATTATGTAATAATGTTAACACGTTATATTGAAATAATAAATTAATATAACATACTATATATAGCTATTTTGTTTTTTACTTGACAACTTAATTCCTTTTTGGTATCGTGGGTTCCGTGAATAGCGAAACAATAAAAAGGCTACGCTTAGAACTGGGTTATTCTCAGAAGGAATTTGCTGCCGCCATAGGAGTATCCTTTGCTACCGTTAATCGATGGGAAAACGAAAAGGCTAAACCCCAGAAGGACCGCATTGATCGAATTCGGGCGCTCTCAAAGCAGAGGGACCAGTTGGACCTTTTTGCTGAGGCAGGTCCGGTTGGAACTCCACGTCTGAACTTCGAAGGCGATGCTGATTCAATTAAACTCGTTATCGATGCATACCGACTTCAAAACGGACACCTTTTTAACAAGGCTTTCGGCCTCGAACTTTCCCGTGTGGTGCCACTTCCTCATCAACGGATTGCTGTCTATGAATACCTTCTCCCCCAAAATCCCTTGCGGTTTCTCCTCGCAGATGATGCTGGTGCGGGTAAAACCATTATGGCGGGTTTGTACATCCGGGAAATGATCAACCGGGGCAGACTGTCTCGTGTAATCATCTGCTGCCCTGCTGGCCTAACCTGGAATTGGCGAAGAGAGCTTCGTTATTTTTTTGATCTCGATTTCAAAATACTTCGAGGTTCTGATTTTTTAGGAAGCAATCCAATGTCAGATTCCAACCATCTTGGATATATTATCAGCCTTGATACCGCTGCAACCGATTCTGTGAAGGAGAGGTTAACAGCGACATCTTCACCATGGTTTGATCTGGTAGTCTTCGACGAAGCGCATAAATTGGCGTGGAGTGATCCCAAGAGGAAAGATAGCCAGACTCGACGATACCGCTTGGCTGAAGCGCTGACTACTCGTACCACACATCTCCTTTTGTTGACGGCCACACCGCATATGGGCAAGCTTTTCCCATACTTTGCCCTTTGGCATATATTGGATTCCAAAATATTCACAACCCCAGATGCCCTTCCAGCGCCTGGAAAAGAAAAGCATAATAAATATTTCCTGCGCCGATTAAAGGAGGAGATGGTTGACTATAAAGGTCAGCCCATCTACATGCCCAGGCTTTGTCAGACAATATCCTTTCAGCTTACTGGGGCGGAGCAGCATTTTTACGAAGAAGCCTCGGCATATCTACGCTGGAGCTATGAAACGAATATGACCTTGAACAAAAACGCTGCGGCAATGGTCGTGGCAGTTTTCCAGCGCCGTCTGGCCAGTTCAACTTATGCCATGTTGGAATCACTGAAACGCAGGCGATCACGAATAATGCAGGAAGATTCGACGGTAGTCCAATCCATTTCGCCCTCCGTTGAACGGATTATCGAGCACTTCGACAACAGCACAGCTGACGAGAACGAAGCATCTGTGGATGGTCGAGAAACAGATGAACAGTTTGAGGATCAGGCTCTCTCCCTTTTGAAACCTATCGACCTGAAACAACAAAAAAAAGAACTGGAATATCTCGATCGAATTATCGACCTGGGAGAAAAGGTCCGAGAAACACTTCAAGAAACGAAATTTGTGAAATTGCGGGAATTAATCGAATCAGCAGAATTTCAGAACGAAAAAATCCTTATTTTCACTGAGCATCGTGATACGCTCGATTACCTACGCCAGAGGTTTGAAGCGCTTGGATATACCGGCCAGATTGCTTCCATCCACGGAGGTATGGATGTTGAAGAACGTGAACAGCAACGTAATTTTTTCATGCCTCCGGAACTGCGGCAGCCCACCAAGAATGGCCTCACAAATGGCCGGAGTGCCCGCATTATGATTGCCACAGATGCAGCCGGTGAGGGGATTAATCTCCAGTTCGCCTGGTTGATGGTGAATTTTGACATCCCGTGGAATCCTGCACGATTGGAACAGCGGATGGGACGTTTACACCGATTTGGGCAGAGGCATGAGGATGTGCGCATCTTCAATTTGGTTGCTGAAAAAACCAGAGAAGGGGATGTTTTGGCTACCCTTCTTATGAAACTGGATGAAGCACGTAAGGAATTGTGTAGTGATAAGGTCTTCGACGTCATTGGACAAAAGCTTCTCGACGTCTCGCTCCGTGATCTGCTTCGTGACGCCTTGTTCGAAACACCACCTTATACTGCTCAAAAGAAATTGGACTCTATTTTGGCCACTCACAAGTTGAGGGCGACGCTTGAGGAAGAGAGGAAAAGGGCTTCAACGTATGGCGATGTTGCCCGCCGTTTGGGGCAGCTCAACAATGAAATCGAAGCTGAACGCTTCAATCGGTTACTGCCGGCATTTATTCAAAATTTTATCGAAAAAGCTGCTCCTCGATTAGGGATTCAATTGGAGGGAGAATTAAGTGAAGTTGCCCGGTTTTCCATATCAGGAAGTGACGGGCAATGGTTACGCACGCTGGCCGACCATTTCCCGGACGGCCTGCCTGAATGCTTGACTGTCCGGCGCGAGATGGATCTTCCTAACGTCGATGTAAATATGTGCGCTTTTCTCAGGCCAGGAGAAATAATTTTTGATGCCCTCTGTCAAGAGACCATCCGTCTATTTCAGAGAGATGTCTTGCGGGGTGCCGTATTCTGTGACCCTACGACTGAGAAACCCTATTATACGGCTGTTTACCTATGCCAAATTGGGGAAGCCCCCTTTGTTTTGAACCATGGTTCTAACCACTCGCCGAATAAACTCTTGGACCGGAGACTAATCGGATTAAGGTGGGATGAAACCGGTGAGTTCAAAGTCTGTGCGCCAAATCATCTCCTCGCACTTCTACCGGCCCCTCACTCTCTCGTATGGAAGGCAGGCAATCTTTTGCTGAATCCCGAGGATCATATCCTCAGGGCTGATCTTCATGCCCGCATGGTGGCGGAATCGACTTATCTTCAACAGGCACGCGCTGCTCTCCAAGCAGAATCTCTATCCCGTCTCGATGATCTCATGCGTGGTTTTGATTTTCAAAGTGGAGAGTTGGCTGAAAAAAGGAGCGGGCTTTCCCGGCGGTCACGGCTGGGGGATATGACAGCTTCCAAGGAACTTGAAGAAGTAAAGAAAGAACAGGCCCGGCTTGAAGAAGAAAAAGCAGAGTTCTTGGTCTTTGAGCAAAGAAGGTCTGATCTCCTTGAAGTCGTTAAGATGCAACGAGTCGCTGTGGCATTGGTGATTCCGGATCCGAGCCCTGAAGCTCAGGAGGTATATAACAAGAACATTGAAGAGATGGCCATACGGATCGCGCGAAATTTCGAAGTGGATCATTACAACGCCCGTGTTTTTGATGTTTCTTCTCCGTATCTTGGAAGAGGGTATGATCTGGAGAGCCATCGGGCCAATGGTGAGAAGGTGGTTATTGAAGTGAAAGGCCGGGCTGGCCGCGGCCCTGTCCAACTTACAGAGAATGAATGGCCCACCGCTATCAATGTGCGGGATCGTTACTGGCTTTACGTCGTAGTGGATTGCGCTACAAATCCAAAGCTATACCGTGTGCAGGATCCGGCCTTTAAGCTGGCTGTGAAGACCCGGCAGAGTTTCACCATCAACATCGGCGACATCATCCGAGAGGCCGAACAGGATTAGAGAGGAAGACTAGCAACGTATTTCCCTCCCCCTTTGACGGGGGAGGGCGAGGGTGGGGGTGGAGAAATCATGATCAGAGAAACCAAGTCGATTCATAAAGTGGCTCTTCCCACCATCCTACCAGAGATTCGATCACTGATCGAAATGTCGCGCCATCACGTAGCCGTAACCGCCAACCTTGCTCTTGTGAACCTCTACTGGAACATCGGGAGAATCGTCACGCAGGACATCCAGAAGAATGAGAGACGGGCGGGCTATGGGGAACAGCTTCTGGATAGTTTGGCTAAGTCACTGATTCAAGAATACGGGCGTGGTTATTCTATCAGCAACCTTACCGATATGCGTCGCTTTTACGAAGATTTCCTAATTCTACAGACACTGTCTGTAGAATCTTCCGAGACCAAGATTCGCCAGCCACTGTCTGGCAAATCTACCGATACGCAAATTCTACAGGCACTGCCTGTAGAATCCTCAAATACAGCGATTCGGCAGGCAATGCCTGCCGAATCTTCAGGCCGCATTTTGATTGACTTCAGCAACCATTTTCACCTCGGCTGGACTCATTACCGCACCTTATTAGGCATCGAAGACATCAGAAAGCGCCAATTTTATTTCGATCAATCGTCATCCCACCGTTGGTCCACACGAGAACTCGAACGCCAAATAAACGGTGCATTGTTTGAGCGAGTAGCCCTTTCACGCAGCACTCGGAAACTCGCCGCTCTCGAAAAGAAAAAAGGCCCACCTGAGGTGGTTCGATATGAGGACATTTTCAAAGATCCTTATCTCCTCGACTTCCTTGGGCTTAAGGGTGCCTACTCAGAAAAAGACCTCGAAGCCGCCATCATCCGCAACCTGGAGCAGTTCCTGGAAGAGTTGGGCAGCGACTTTTGTTTCATCGGTCGTCAATATCCGATGCGGATCGATGACGTGGATTACTTCCTCGATCTGTTGTTTTTCCATCGAGGTTTACATTGTCTAATCGCCATTGACCTGAAATTGGGAACCTTCACTGCTGCGGACAAAGGGCAGATGGATCTCTATCTCTCCTGGCTAAAAGAACATGAATGGCGAGAAGAAGAAAACGAACCCATCGGCCTGATCCTCTGTAGTTCAAAGAAGAAACAGCATGTGGAACTTCTTCTTCACCACGGTCCCCACAAAATGCAGGTATCGGAGTATCTTACCAAACTACCGGATAAGCGGCTCCTTGAAGAACGTCTGGCTATATACAGTAAATTGCTGAGCCAGTGAGCGTCAGACACGGAGATGACAAATATCAGGTCTTTTAGGGAATTGAAGGTTTGGAAGCAAGCAATGGACCTTGCCATGGAAATATTGGTTCAAATCCCGTCCGTCCCTTCGGCTTCGCTTAGGACAGGCCTGAGCCATAAGCACTTCGACTCACCGTTCGCCCTGAGCTTGTCCTTCGACTTCCCTCAGGACATTCGGGAAAAAACCGTTCGCCCTGAGCTTGTCCTTCGACTTCCCTCAGGACATTCGGGAAAAAACCGTTCGCCCTGAGCTTGTCGAAGGGTAGAAGGTGACAAGGAATGAGTTTCTGGGTTTATATATTGCGTTGTGCCGGCAACTCCTATTACACAGGACACACGGATAATCTTGACAAACGGATCGTGGCACATCAGACGGGCGAGATAGAGGGCTATACCTCTACGAGGCTTCCCGTGACTTTAGTGTTTGCCGATGAATTCCCCACTCGCGAAGAGGCCTTAGACCGGGAACGGCAAATCAAAGGCTGGAGTCGAAAGAAGAAAGAAGCAATGATGCAAGGCGATTGGGCCGAAGTATCTCGTTTAGCTTGTAGTAAACACCCTTCGTCCTTCGACAAGCTCAGGACGAACGATCTAGCCGAACGTGGTGAGCCCAGTCGAACCACAGGCTCAGGGCGAACGGCATCGAAGGGACGAACGCAAAAGGTAAAGAATTATGAGTAAGAAACTCTCCGCGTCTTCATCTGATACACCGCGTCTTATAGAAGTTGCTTTTCCCTTAGAGCAGGCATCCGTCGCCAGTGTGCATGAGAAGAATGTGCGGCATGGGCATATTTCTACGCTCCATATATGGCCGGCACGGCGGCCATTGGCTGCATGTCGCGCCGCCTTGTTGGCGACGTTGTTGCCGGACCCTGGCGATACTATCAAGCGGCAGGAATTGCTTGATAAAATCGGGGGCAAGGTAGTCACCAAGCCGGTAAAGACTACCGACGAAAACGGGGCGACTTTTACAGAAGACAAAAAGGTGCTCGAAGGCGGTGTCCTTGCTTGGGGACAGGAAAACGATCCGGTCATGGATGAATTTCGTGCCATGATCAAAGAGTTCTATGGCGGTAAAGCGCCCAAAGTCCTCGATCCGTTTGCAGGTGGAGGCGCTATTCCACTCGAAGCCATGCGATTAGGATGTGACGTCACTGCCTCTGACATCAACCCGGTGGCCTGGCTTATCCTGAAATGCACACTCGACTATCCACAGCAGTTTGCTGGCAAGAAATGGCCGTTGCCTGAATTCGTTAAGGAATGGCCTGATTTTGTCGAAGACTTCATCGGTGGGAAAGTCAAAAAGCGCAAGGGCAATAAGAAGCCCCACTTTTCTGACCTGAAACAACTACAATTAATGAAGCTACCAGAAGCTGATTTGGCCTGGCATGTGCGAGCATGGGGGCGATGGGTCCTGGAACGAGCGAGGGCAGACCTGACTGCGCGATATCCAGTGGTGGATGGTGAACCGACGGTAGCCTATCTGTGGGCCCGGACTGCCCGAGATAAGATAACAACGGGACGAATCCCGTTACTAAAGACTTTCTGGCTTTGCAAAAAGAGGGGTAAAAGGATTGCTTTGCTGCCTGTTCCGAAGGAGGATGGTTCAGGGGTTACTTTCAAGTTGCTGAATGATTCCGACCTCAACAATCCACAACGTATTATAGATGAATTTCCATTTTTGAAAAAATGGGAAGTTTCTGCCGAGAAAATTGGAAACTTTCTGAATGCAGGCACCATGAACCGGGCTGGTCTGTGGAGCCCTTGCAGTGGTAGACCCGGGTTGATCGCATTGACGATGGATGATCTTCGGCGACAGGGGCAACAGGGCTTACTCGGTACGCAGATGACAGCAGTCGTAGTTGAAGCTGCAGCACCCAAAGGGAAAAAGACTTTCAAAAAATACAGGCTTCCCGTGGAAGAAGAACTCAAAGCCGCACAGGTTGAGATTGAAGATTTAGAGGAGGTTTTTTCTGATATCCCATTTGGAATTCCTGATGAACCAACTCCAGCGGGCGGAGGTAGTGGAGCATCCCGTGCATTTTCAGTCCAAAAATATGGAATGAAAAAATGGAAAGATCTTTTTACGCCACGGCAAATTTTAGCGTTGGGTACTTTTATCAAGCATTCTAGGAAGGCAATCCAGGAGATTTCACACACAGACAAAAAACAATCAGAGGCTATTGGGGTATATCTATCAATGATCCTTGACCGGGTAGCAGACCGTGGAAGTACAATCTGCACATGGACCGTTGATTGGAATAAAATTAGAAACACCTTCGGAAGATTTGCTCTTCCGATCACATGGGACTTTGCTGAAAGCGCGACGACTATCGAAACATCAGGTGGCTATCCTGGACAGATTGAATTAGTTTCCCAATATTTGGATCATGCTTTGCGAATGGTCGGCAATAGTGCATCTTTATCTATTAAAAAGGAGTCAGCCATTTCAATAGAAGATAAAGATGTAGATTTTGTCATTACTGACCCGCCTTACTACGACGCGATCCCCTATTCTGATCTGATGGATTTCTTCTATATCTGGTTGCGACGCAATCAATACGGATTTGCCCCGCAAATCGACAGTGTCTTTAGAGAACCTCTATCTCCGAAATGGGACCATGGTCGTAAGGATGGGGAATTAATTGACGATGAATCCCGGTTCGGAGGTGATAAAGCGGCGTCGAAGAAATCATATGAAGATGGAATGGCGAAAGCTTTTCATAGGATGAACGAAGCACTTACTGAAAATGGCCGCCTGGTAATTGTTTTCGCCAACAAAGAAGTCGATGCATGGGAAACCCTTATTGGAGCATTAATCCGGGGAGGGGCGATTGTAACCGCAAGCTGGCCTATCCGGACCGAGATGCCCAATCGAGTCAGAGGGGTAGCAGCAGCCGCTCTTTCTTCCTCGGTCTGGATTGTCTGTCGTAAGCGGCCCAATACAGCAGTTGCAGGGTGGGATGCTAATGTGCTTGGCCGAATGAAGCAAATTCTTTTCGATCCCCGTGAGGTTTTAGGAGGGCGGAACATCCTTCAATATTACTTCGACCTTGGAATCACGGGACCGGACTTTATCTGGGCGGCGTTGGGTCCCGCGCTGGAGGCTTACAGCGCCCATCCTTTTGTTAAGAAGCAGGAAGGTGGAGTGATGACCGTTCCGGAATTCCTAAAAGAGGTGCGGAAGCTTGTTCTGCAATTCTCTCTCGGTGAGTTGCCGGGGTTTCGGGATGTTCAGAAAGACACACAGGGGCGCGGAGAAGCTGTCGAACTGGATGCGGTCACTCAATACTACCTTTTGCACCGCGCTTATTTTGGTCTTGATCCTGCACCTGCTGGCGCATGTATTCTCTATGCAAATGCGTGCGGCAAAAACGAGACGGAACTGAAATTAGTGTGGAACATCATCGAGCAAGGAGGCAAATCCAAACGCGGCCGTCCTACGAAGGAAGAAACCGAGGCGATGGATGAAGAGGTGGGCGAAAGCAAAGGCAACGAGTATCGCCTTCTGGATTGGTCCGAACGGGTGAAGGATGACCGCCTTGGTGAGAGTCGTACAGGTGGTCCGGCTCCTTTGATTGACCGGCTACATCGTCTCATGGCGCTATTCCAGCAGAATCGCACTTACGAAGTCCAGCAGGCTTTTGATGCTTGGGGGCTTTCAAGCGAGCGTGCCTTCAATCCCCTGCTTCAGGCTATTCGGGAGTTAGCTGTGCGGGACGGAAAGGATACGGAGCGGCGCTTGGTAGAAGCTCTGGCAACACAACTCAAGATGAATCGCAAAGTTATCATTTCAGACAATGTAGTCAGGGAAGCTCCGCTCTTTGAATATATAACGGGGAAAAGTGAAGGGAAGTAACTCGTAAGTTTACAGAGCGGTGACAGAGTTCAAAATCTCAAGTAGTAAGCAAATAGACCCAAAATTCTCCTCTCCCCGCCGCGGGAGAGGATGAAGGTGAGGGGGGACTAAAATGGACGGCCACCCCCCCCC
>JAGXSW010000203.1 GCA_018333715.1 Syntrophaceae bacterium
AATAACTCCGGATCATCCACCATGTCCACCTTGTTCAAAAAAACCACAATATAAGGCACCCGAACCTGCTTGGCCAACAACACATGCTCCCTCGTCTGAGGCATCGGCCCATCCGCTGCCGAAACCACCAATATCGTCCCGTCCATCTGCGCCGCACCCGTTATCATGTTCTTGATATAGTCCGCATGACCAGGACAATCAATGTGCGCATAGTGACGCTTCCCCGTCTCATACTCCACATGCGCAATCGCTATCGTCAACCCACGCTCCTTCTCCTCAGGTGCCTTGTCTATCTGATCAAACGCCATATACGACGCCAACCCCTTGCCCGCCAATACCTTCGTAATCGCTGAAGTCAACGTCGTCTTCCCATGGTCCACATGCCCAATGGTCCCCACATTGACATGCGGCTTCGTCCTCTCAAATTTCGGCTTCGACATGGCTCAAACCCTCCTTGTTTCCGGGCGCTCTCAGGCAACCCTTTTCAGTTCAGAAAGGATCTCCTCACTCACGGATGGCGGCACCGGGCTATAATGAGAGAATTGCAGAGTAAAGGTGGCTCTTCCTTGTGTGAGGGATCGAAGGTCGGTGACATATCCAAACACATTAGCCAGTGGAACCTCTCCGGCAATCACATTGGTTCCTTTCCGGTATTCGACTCGCGCAGTCTTTCCCCTTCTGGAGTTGAGGTCGCCCACAACCTGACCCACAAACTCCTCCGGCGTGATGATCTCGATGGACATCAGAGGTTCAAGCAGGATGGGATTTGCCCGCCGGGCCCCTTCTTTAAATCCCATGGATCCGGCGATTTTGAAGGCCATTTCAGACGAGTCGACATCATGGTAAGATCCATCGATGAGAGTGATTTTCACATCGACCATTGGAAATCCGGCGAGGACCCCTTTCTCCATGGCCTCTGCCACGCCCTTTTCAATCGCAGGGATATACTCCCTCGGGACTCTGCCCCCCACGATCTTGTTGACGAATTCGAAACCCTTTCCAGGAGGCTGTGGTTCGAGGGTCAACCAGGCATGGCCATACTGACCCCTTCCGCCTGACTGACGGATAAAACGGCCTTCGGACTTGACCGTTTTCGTAATCGTCTCGCGATAGGCGACCTGGGGTCTTCCCACGTTGGCTTCCACGTTGAACTCCCTCAGGAGCCGATCGACGATGATTTCGAGATGGAGCTCGCCCATTCCAGAGATAATGGTCTGGCCCGTCTCTTCATCGGTCTTCACCTTGAAGGAAGGATCTTCTATGGTCAGCTTATGAAGGGAGACCCCCAATTTTTCCACATCCCCCTTCGTCTTGGGCTCGAGGGCAACGGAGATCACCGGTTCCGGGAAGGCGATCGATTCGAGAATGATGGGCTCCTTTTCAGTGCAGATCGTATCGCCGGTGGTGGTATATTTGAGACCCACGGCAGCGAAGATGTCTCCTGCGAAGACTTCCCGAATCTCCTCCCGTTTGTTTGCATGCATCTTCAACAACCGGCCGATTCGCTCTCTTTTTCCCCTGGTGGGATTGAAGACCGAGTCGCCCGATTTGAGCGTCCCGGAATAGATGCGAAAGAAGGTGAGCTGGCCGGTATAGGGGTCGTTCATAATTTTAAAGGCAAGGGCTGAGAGGGGATGCCCATTATTGGCTGAAAAGGCCTTCTCCTCGCCCCGGAGATCGATTCCTTTCACCGGAGGGAGATCGAGCGGAGAGGGGAGGTAATCGATGATGGCATCGAGCAGGGGCTGAACCCCCTTATTTTTAAAGGAGGCTCCGCAGAGCACCGGAGTTACCTTCAACTTCAGGGTGGCTTCCCTGATGGCCTGTCTGATTTCAGGCTCTGAAAGTTCCTTTCCCTCTATGAATTTCTCCATCAATGGCTCACTCGACTCCGACAGTCTCTCGATCAGGATCTCCCTTTGCTTTGAAGCTTCCTTCAAGTAGGCTTCTGGAATATCGAGGACATCGAAGAGGGTGCCCTGGCTGTTGGGATCATAAAACAGGGCCTTCATGGAGACAAGATCGATCATTCCTTGAAAATCCTCTTCTTTTCCGATGGGAATCTGAAGAGGAAGGGGAGTGATCTTGAGGCGATCGATCATCATTTGAAGACATGTGTCAAAATCCGCTCCCATCCGGTCCATCTTATTGACAAAGGCAATCCGGGGGATCTCGTACTTGTCAGCCTGTTTCCAGACCGTTTCCGATTGAGGCTCCACTCCTCCGACCGAGCAGAAGACAGCCACAGCTCCATCCAGAACCCTGAGGGATCGTTCCACTTCGATCGTAAAGTCCACATGGCCAGGGGTGTCGATGATGTTGATCCTGTGGTCCTTCCAGAAGCAGGTCGTGGCTGCAGAGGTGATGGTAATCCCCCTCTCCTTCTCCTGCTCCATCCAGTCCATGGTCGCTGATCCCTGATCCACTTCTCCGATCCTGTGGGTGACGCCGGTATAGTATAGGATCCGCTCCGTGGTGGTCGTCTTTCCCGCATCGATGTGGGCCATGATGCCGATATTTCTGGTCTTCTCTTTTAAAACGTTTGACACTTAAACCTCTTATTAATGATTGAAGCCACGCATTTGCGTGGTCGAAACTCAGATTTATGGGGTACAGGTTGAGGTTAAGATTGAGATTAGAGGGGGAAATAATAAAATCCTGAACCCTTAAGCCTTGACCTAACCTTTTGACCCATTCGGCGGCGCTTGGCGCCGCTCAGGGTTGACTTTACATAGTTACCAGCGGTAATGGGCAAACGCCTTGTTGGCTTCCGCCATTTTGTGCGTATCCTCTCTCTTTTTGACAGAGGCCCCGCGGTTATTGGCTGCATCCATCAATTCGGCGGAAAGTTTTTCCTTCATCGTCTTTTCCGAGCGCTGTTTTGCGTAACCGATGATCCATCGAATCGCTAAAGCAGTTTTCCTGCTAGGCCTCACCTCTACCGGAACCTGGTACGTGGCGCCGCCGACCCTCCGGGGTCTTACCTCGATCATGGGTTTTACATGATCCATGGCCTGGTTGAAGATTTTAATCGGGTCGGAATGGGCCCGCTCTTTGATGAGATCGAGGGCGCCATAGAAGATCCCTTCCGCCACACTCTTCTCTCCCTGACGCATGATCCCGTTGATAAACTTGGCGATCATGACATCACGATGTTTCGGATCCGGCAATATCTCTCTCTTTCTTACTTCCCTTCTTCTGGGCATAATTACTCCTTCTTCCCGTCTTCAGCCATTCTAAAAGAGAGTTTGTTACTTAGGTTTCTTGGCTCCGTATCTGGAGCGGCTTTGTTTTCGATCCTGGACGCCGACTGCATCGAGGGTGCCCCGGATGATATGGTATCGAACTCCCGGCAAATCTTTCACCCTTCCCCCTCGAATAAGGACGACAGAGTGTTCCTGGAGGTTATGCCCGATTCCCGGAATATAGGCAGTCACTTCGATCCCATTGGTCAGTCGCACACGGGCAACTTTTCGAAGGGCAGAATTAGGTTTTTTGGGAGTGTTGGTATAGACTCGAATACAGACGCCTCTTTTCTGGGGCGACCCTATAAGAGCCGGAGCAGAAGTCTTGCTTTTTACCTTACTTCTTCCAATTCGAACCAGTTGACTAACCGTTGGCATTTGGACCCTCTTTAAGCAGAACCAATAATTTCAATAGGTTATAAAACAAAAAGATTGCGACCAAGTTTAAAGCGAAAAAACCTTATAATACTATCTGAAAAAATTATATTTGTCAACATTTTTTTGATGGTTTTTTTTTATGGTTAAAAAACATTAGGATGAACCGTTTTGTATTGACAACCCCATTGAAAGTTATTAGTTTTATAGTGAGAAAGTTTGAAAGGAGGGCCTAAGATGGAGAAATTTCAAAGGATTCTAATTCCTCTGGACGGGTCTGATTGCGCGGAGAATGTTCTTCCCATGGCGGAGAAACTAGCCGCAGAGTTAAAGGCAAGCATTGTCCTTTTACGGGTCGCCTTTGCCAATACTTTTCCTGGTGTGGATCCAACCGAGGCTCAGCTGAAGGTTGTCCGGGAAGCAGAGGCATACCTTCAAAAGATGGAGGATCGGCTAAAAGCTAAAGGATTTAAAGTGGATAGCCATGTCCGGTTTGGAAATGATGCAGAGGAGATACTGGAACATGCCGATGGAAAAGATATTGACATGATCGCCATGACCACGCATGGTCGGAGCGGCGTGAAACGATTTCTTCTTGGAAGCGTAGCAGAGAAGGTGCTTCGTTATTCACCCAAACCGATCTTTCTGGTCAGGTGCGCTTAAGGAAAGATTCAAGGCTCAGGGTTCAAGGTTTAAGGCTTGGGGAAAGAAGTAGAAAAGAAAAGATGAAATCTCTGATGGTGATCTTTTTTTTTCTGTTTTTTATTGTTTCCCCCGGAGCCATTAGGAGCGGAAATGGAGCACAAACATACCAATCGGCTGATCCATGAGACGAGTCCTTATCTTTTACAGCATGCCCATAACCCGGTGGATTGGCATCCGTGGGGGGAAGAGGCCCTGAGCCGGGCCAAGAAGGAGGACAAACCCATTCTCCTCAGCATTGGCTACTCGTCCTGCCACTGGTGCCATGTGATGGAGAAGGAGTCTTTTGAGAATGAGGCGATCGCCCAGCTCATGAATGAGCGGTTCATCAATATCAAAGTGGACCGCGAAGTGAGACCTGATCTCGATGAAATCTATATGAATGCCGTTCAGATGATTACCGGAAGCGGCGGATGGCCGATGACCGTCTTTTTGACTCCGGACCACGTTCCTTTCCATGCGGGAACCTACTTCCCTCCAGAAGATCGGATGGGGATGCCGGGTTTTCCAAAAGTTCTCATCACGGTTTCCAACTATTACCACGCTCATCGGGGTGAAGTGGGTAATGTGGAGATGCAGATGAAGAATGCCCTCCATCAGATGGTTGAGATTCTTCCGTCCCAGGAGACCTTAGATCCCAAAATTCTGTTGAATGCTTTCGATGTGATTGAGCGGCAGTTCGATCCCGGCAATGGAGGATTTGGCAAGGCCCCAAAATTTCCGAACAGCATGACCCTCTCTTTCCTCCTGAACCACTGGAAGAGGACCGGCGAGAAAGAAGCCCTCAGAATGGTAGAAGTGACCCTTGACAAGATGGCCAATGGCGGGATCTACGATCACCTGGGAGGAGGTTTCCATCGCTATTCCGTGGATGAGAGATGGCTTATTCCCCATTTTGAGAAGATGCTCTATGACAACGGACTTCTTTCCCGGACTTACTTTGAGGCCTATCAGGCGACACAAAAAGAGCGGTATCTTCGTGTAGGCGAGGAAATCCTCCAGTACGTCCTTCGCGAGATGAAAAGCCCTGAGGGAGGTTTCTATTCCACTCAGGATGCGGATAGCGAAGGAGAAGAGGGAAAGTTTTTTGTCTGGACAAGGGACGAGATCAAAGAACGATTGGGCAAAGAGAAAGGGACTCCTTTCTGCGCCTATTACGGAGCGACCCCTCAGGGAAATTTTGAAGGAGGGGCAAACGTTCTGAATATCGCCGCCCCCCTGGAGAAGGTTTCGGAGTTATACGGGATTCCAGTTTTGGAATTGGGGAAGTTATTGAAGGATGGCCGAGAAAAACTCTTTGCGGAAAGAGAAAAGAGAATTAAACCTGGAACGGACGAGAAAATTCTCACCTCCTGGAACGGGTTGATGGCCTCCGGTTTTGTCGATGGATTCAAATTAACCGGAAAGGAGGAATATCTCAAGGGAGCAGAAGGGGCTATCCATTTTATCCTTGATGGAATCGTGAATCAGGGCAATTTAATGAGGGTCTTTAACCAGGGAAGATGGCATGTTAAGGGCTATTCGGAAGATTACGCCTTTTTCATTCAGGCGCTCATCGATCTCTATGAGGCCACCTTCGATGTCCGGTATCTTAAAGAAGCAAACCATCTTAATGAAAGAATGATTCATCAATTCTGGGATGATAAAAATGGAGGGTTCTTCTTTACAGGGACAGAGAACGAATCCCTGATTGCCTGTTCAAAAAGCCCTTATGACAATGCCGTCCCATCGGCCAACTCCGCAGCTCTATCCAATCTCATCAGGCTTGGCTATCTCACGGGAAATGAAACTCTGAAAAAGAAGGCCGAGCAAATTCTTCAACTTTTTTATAACTTTCTTTCAGAGCACCCCTCAGGCTTTGCCCAAATGTTATCCGGATTTTCCTTCTTTCTCAATCCGGAGGAGATTGGAATCATCGGTCCGAAGGAAGACCGGAGGACAAAATCCATGCATCAAGCCATTAACCTCGCCTACCTGCCCAATAAGATCTTAAATCTTAAGGACCCCCAGGAGCCATCGGAGGGAAATTGGTTTCCGTTCCTGATGGAAAAAGGGGTTCCAGGGGTTCCTACCACCTTTGTCTGCAAAGGATTCACCTGTCTGCCTCCGGTTAAGAATGAAAAAGAGTTAATGAAGATAATAGGCTGATCCTCTCCCGCAAGGAACTGTGTCGCCATCCCTTTACTTCATGTTACTTCATGCGTGTTAACCGCGGCCGAGAAAGGGCATGCTCACCGGAAGCACGATGCTCTCCAGCATGTTCATGTCCTGCGGCAGCGCTGCTATTGTTACAGCAACCCGTGCAAGGTTGTTTGGGGACATAATCCCCTCCTCACGGGCCTGATCGTCGCGGCCATGCCAGAGCGGCGTTGCCGTGTTGCCGGGATGCAGAATAGAGACTGCAATGCCGTGGTCACGTGCGTCGAGAGCAAGGGACCGCGTCAGTCCCTCGAGCGCGAACTTCGACGTTGTGTAGGGAGCGGTGTTGGGACGCGGCGCCTTTGCAGAGATGCTGCCGATGTTGATGATTCGGCCGGATCGCTGGCGCTTCATGATTCTGAGCGCTTCGCGGCTGCACAGGAACGCCCCGTTAAGATTGACATCGAGCACGTTTTGCCAGGCCTCCAGGCTCAGTTCGTCTGTTGGCGTCCCGCTGGTGATGCCGGCACTGTTCACAAGAATGTCGACCCGACCGAAAACCTCCAAGGTATGCCGAAAGAGGTTCATCGCATCCTCCTCGAGTGTCACATTCGTTGGAACGACAAGTGCTGTCCCGCGCGCGCTTTGAATTTCTCCCGCCACGGCCTCAAGTTTTTCACGGCTGCGCGAAGCCAACACCACCTTAGCCCCTTCAGCTGCGTAGGCGACGGCGATACCCTTCCCGATGCCCGTGCTGGCTCCGGTTGAAAATCAGGAACTGGCCTCCTTCTTCTCTTAAGGTATAGGGAGATGTGGAAACATATTCACTGCCGATGGGAAGGCTTACCGGAATTCCCTCAATTAAAAAAGTTCCACCCTCTGCTGGACCGGCTCCTCCTCTTCGTTGTAAGAGTTGACCGTCAAAGCGCAAACCAAGACTTTGAAGTTCGGTAATGAGATGGGAAATCACTTTATCCATGGTAGCCCCATAGAGTCTTCTGTCTCCTTGCTTAATATCTGTAAAACCTCCCTCTTGACCCTGTTGCATTCCGGGCTTGTTCGGTCCCTCGGTCTTGGCATGCCCACCTCGAACCGTTCAAGGATCCTTGCGGGTCTTTTGGAAAAGACCAATATCTCATCACTGAGAAAGACCGCTTCATCCACATTATGGGTCACAAAAACGATGGTCGTTCCCTGTCTCCCTTGCCAGATGGAGAGGAGAAATTCCTGCATGGCGTCACGGGTCTGACTGTCCAAGGAGCCGAAGGGTTCATCCATCAATACAACCCGGGGATTCATGATCAGGGTACGGGCAATGGCTACTCGCTGTTTCATGCCTCCAGAAAGTTCCTTCGGGTAGCGGTTCTCAAACCCACCCAAGCCGAAGAGCTTGATATATTCCATTGCGATCTCACGCCTCTTCTCCTTTTCAACCCCTTTAATCTCAAGACCCATCTCAATATTCTGGAGAGTGGTCCTCCAGGGGAAAAGGGCATACTCCTGGAATACCAATCCAACTTCTTCTGTTCCCTGAACCAATTCCTTCCCGTCCAAAAGGACTTTGCCTGCCGATGCCTTTTCCAATCCAGCAATGATCCTCAAAAGGGTGGTCTTTCCGCAGCCACTTGGACCGATGATCGAGACAAACCGTCCATTCTCAATCCGGTGCTGGATATTCTCCAGGACGTGGACGCTTTCTCCCCATCCCTTACCCTGAAAGGTTTTACTGAGTTCTAAAAGATCTAAGCTCAAAAGGATACCTCATTGCCATTTGATGGTCTTTGATTCTATAGCCCTCAAACCAATATCAATCAATAGACCTATCACACCGATGACCAGCATCCCTGCCAGGATTTCATCTGGCCTCTGTATGTCCCGGGCGGTCATGATCATATAGCCCAGTCCAAAACCTTCCTTCACCCCGGTGAATTCAGCCGCCACAAGGGTCATCCATCCAATGCCGATGCCAATTCGCATTCCCACAAAGATGGAAGGGACTGCTCCAGGAAGCAAAACTTTGAAAAAGATATCCTTCTCCTTTGCATGCAAAGTACGAGCTGCTTCTATCAGGATGGGGTTAATGGATAGAACTCCAGAGATCGTATTCAAGAGAATTGGGAAAAAGGCTCCCAGGAAGATGATAAAGGCTGCGGATTTAATGCCGATACCGAACCATAAGATAGCAATGGGGATCCAGGCCAGGGGCGGAATAGGTCTTACCAATTCAAAGAGAGGACGAATCATTCTCAGGAGCCCGGGTGACCATCCCATCAAGAGCCCCAAAGGGATTGCCAGCAAAGCAGCCACGGCATAGCCCAGGGCAACCCGATAGAGACTATAGAGCATATGATTGTGAAGAAGATGTCCGGGCGGAACCCCAACGATTAAAATATCTCTAAAGCCTAAGACAATCTCAACAGGGGAGGGGAGTTTATAGGAAGGGATCACCTGGACAGAAGATAAGCCCTGCCAGACCAGAATCAGGATCAAAGGAAGCAGATAACGTTCCTTTTTCATCGCCTGATGATCTCCCTGAGGATTCCGGTCCTCATCAACCGGTCGAGAAAGGTAGTAGTATCCTCTACCTTGATATATTTTAATTTGGTTAGAAACTCGACATATTCCCTGATCCCGTCCACACTGGGGATGTAGGTGTAATGAACGTTCTCCATGGCCAATCGGATGGTCCCTTCATCCATCCCCGTGTATTTGATGGCAATCTTGATGGCCTCCTCGCGATAGCGATGGATAAAATCGGTCGCCGTCACATGACTGCGGACAATGACCTTCGCCTTCTCCGGATGGGTTTCGAGAAATCCTGTATCCGCTACCAGGCCACAACAGGGATGGTCTTTCCAGATGTCCCGGGAGTGGGCCACCACTCTTCCGACTCCCATGGTTTGGGCTTTCGCAGGGTGGGGCTCCCAGGCAATGAAGGCATCAATCTGATCGGTTCTCAATGCTCCGATCATCTCCGGAGGCTTCAGGACGATCACCTTAACCTGATCCGCCTGGATGTTATGTTTGATGAAGGCCTTTCGCAGGAGGAAGTCCTGCACCGTGGAATGGCCTGGGATTGCAACACCTTTACCTACCAGTTCCGGAAGGGTTTGCAGCCTTCCATCTTTTTTCACCACAATGGCCGAACCCTCGGTATTGACCTGAGCCAAAAGAGCCACTCTTACCGTCCGATTGGCCAGGGCTGTGATTGTTGGAGCATTCCCAACAAAACCCATGTCAAGGGATCCAGCGGCAAAAGCGCTCATCATCTCCGGTCCTGCCTTGAAAATCCCGGCCACCTCAACACGGATCCCCTCTTTTTCGAAAAATCCCTTCTCCATCGCAACCCAGAAGGGAAGGTGATGAATATCGTTTTGAAGGTAGGCGATCCGTACGGGTTCTCTCAAAATCTCTTTTGGCTGGGAACGTAAAACCGCCGGGAAAGCCGAGATTGCATTGGTTGCACCCACAGCTGCCGTGTACTTCAGAAACGTCCTACGGTTCATCTTTTTCTTCATAAAAACCCCTCCTTTTATGGTATTCTTAAAACCTGAACTATTCCAGCAAATATTAATCCCAATCCTTCAATTATAAAATTATCGAAGATAAGCAATTTGATCCAGCCTATATTTATAACTTTGCTCAAAAGGTATAAACATTATCACCCCATCTCTTTCGACTTTAATTCTTCCTTTTTTTACTAATTCCAGATGGACAAACTCGCCTGCATTCCCGACAAAAATAGAGGCCCCATGTTTCTTTATATATATCCTCATGAGACCTGTAATATTTTGCGCATTTTATCTTTTCAATCCTTCCGTTAGCGCTAATAGCCTTTACGGGACAAACCTCTACGCATTTGAGGCATTCCCCCCACTGGCAAAGCTTATCGGAAAATGGCTTATCATGAACTAAAGTTGCATTAGTCACAATCGAGCTAAGCATCAAGCGATTTCCAAATTCTGGGTTGATCAATAGAGTGTTAACTCCGATTTCGCCTAAACCTGCCAAGACCGCTGTATGCTTATGGGATAAGTCTCCTCTGAATTCCCCGGCCATGGCAGCCATGTACATGCCTCGCGCAGAGATGGGAATAGCTTCGTAACCCTGTTCTTCTATCCATAGGGAGAGTAAGTGCGCCACTTTATCTGCTAAGGAGGCAGTAGTAAAGATATTACGAGTGTACTGAGTTGGCATCGCTTTTTCGACCACCGTATTGGGCTGGGCAAACCCCAATGAGATAACACATGTGGCCCCTCTCAAGATATTCTCAGGCCTGTAGCCTTCTGGAGCTTGGCCAAAACCTTCCTTACCAGCGATTCCAACTACGTCGGCACCGAGATCAAGAGCTTTTTTCTTCAGTCTTTTTGAAAACTCTTCTTTCATTTTAGGCCTCCACGGTATCAACCATTTTCTAACTGGTGAGGAGTGTCTTTGTGGATTTGAATGAATTTGTATGAATGGATATCCCTTGGATATTTCGGTTCTGTCCTCATCCTGATCAGATGCGAACACTGATTCTGTTATCTCACGAATAAATGAGGACGAACAGTGGTCCAGAATTGTGGACAGGCCACAACTGTCGGATTTTTCCCAACAATCTTCTCAGCTATCTTCCACGCCTCCTCAAAACTCGATGCAGAGACAGCGCCTACATCTCGTACACTCCCTGGTCCTCCTTCTCCTTCGATTTGAGGCGGCGCGAGATGAACCTCGCTCGTAGGAACGCCTGCAAAAATGACTTTATTGGCCCAATCCAATATATATTGGCTTTCGTAAAACAGCCAAAAGGGATGAATCGGAGCATAGGAATAACGATGTCTGTATTTAAAGATAAGATCCTCTCGGTAGAGAAATTCCTCCTCATATTTTTGCAACTCATGGGGAGAATGGCAATTTTTAAAAAGATTGATGACCTCCCTGTAAGAGGCATGGGCATTGTCATCGATATGGCCAGTGCATCGAGTTAATGCAATGACTACCCCCCCCTCGCGAAGAACGGGCTTATTGAGCCATATTCTCGGAGGCGTGCAGGTGGCTGCAAGACTGATTAAGGGATTACTCGTCTCTCCGTAAAGGCCGACTCTGGGAATGCCCAAGATAAAGACATCAGCCTGAGGAACTTCTACAGTATAGAGTTTCTCAGCCAAGGCCCACGTGGGCTCGTTGATCTCAGGCGAGTAACCTGCAAAAACACCTGCTAACTGAGCCCCAACGCCAAGGACTGCATCCACATAAAAAACCCTCTTCCCTATGGCCTTCTCAATTTGCTTCATAATCGCTTCTTTGTGTTTTCGGTAAAGCATTGTCCGATGGTTGCCGTGGCAAGATTCTTCATGGCAAACGACTGGGGCGCCGTGTGTGGAGACCATACTCCGGGAACTGGCAAACCCGATGATGACGCCGGTTCCTGTCATTCCTCCCCAGTTGGATGGCAACACTGTTCCACAATAAATGAAGAGTGCTGCTTCCTCAAGGAGGCTATTATATTCGACATAATCTCCGATCTCAGAGACACCCATGTATTTGAGTTTTTGAGAATCGTGGCAGTCATGGTTAAGTAACCTAGATGCACTCCCCAGAGGGCGAAATCGATTATAGATTTCCTCTCCAAAATAAGTCTGGAAACTTGAATCTGGCCATTTGCAATGATTCCCATTTGCGCTCAATAGAAAAACATCTTCATCCTTGATCCCTGCCTTGTTCAAGACATCCAAAATAATTGGAATTATAAGCCGCCGCGGTGGGGCTGGTCGCGTTAAATCATCATGGGCGATTACAATTTTCCCACCTTTGGCCTTTTTGGCAAGCTCAAATAGAGGTGGCGCGCCAATCGGATTTTCTAAAGCCTTTTTCACCGCGACTTCTGACTCCTTGAGAAGCGGAGGAGGTGGAACCACCGGTACAACCGTATTTTCAGGAACAGAAATCTGGATCTTCTTGTCCCAATAATCTGCAGTGATCTCTTTATTTTTGGTCATCTTTATCCCTTTCCTTTTTCTTTAGATTATCGGTAAAAATTAGAAGTCTTCTTCCAAATATACCTGGGCAGCATAACCCTTTAATTCTTCTTGCCCTGCGACCAGCCGAGACAACTGGATGAAGTGCTCAGGGTTAAGAAAAATCTCATGAAGTTCAGACATCTGGTCTATTGTCCAACCTATCTTTAGAAGATAGGACAAATATTGGAAGCCATCTTTTGCCCCATCCCCAACTGAGTGGAAGCCCACATATTTCCTAGAAATAGGATCCACGATGGCCTTCATCAGACCATTTCTACCCTGACCGTAAAAAAGCAGATTCAGCGTATGCGTCCTTCCGCATATTGGAAGGCTCCAATTTTCAAATCCCGGATAGTATTCTTCCGGATGAGGATCTTTTGGCCTTGGCCCCCAGGGAACCTGAATGAGGACCACATCCCCATACTTCTCCCTGGCTTCTGCTTCTGTGAGGCCAACCATCGTCGCCTCAAGTGGAGGGACATAGATATGATCGGGAATGGGCAAGCTATCATCCCATTGGGCCTCCTTGCCCATCATATTCTTCGCAGCGACCATCCCTCTCTTTCTTGCAACCGCCATGAAATATGGTGATCCCGCTACATCCCCTACAGCGTAAATGCCAGGAACATTTGTCCTGCATCCCTTGTCAATAATAATTTCATTCTCCTTGCCAACCTTGACACCCAGAGGTTTGGCTACTTCAGAATTAGGTGTCAGGCCAACGGACACCATTACAGTGTCACAGGGGAATTCCATTATCTTGCCTTCAATCTCGGTCACAACCGCTTCTACTTTTCCTTTACCTTTAATCTCCTTGACATCAACACCTTCGTATATTTTGATCCCTCGCCTTTTAAAATCCCTAAAGATGTAATTTCTGACGTCCCGATCCCATTTAGGGAGGCAAGTGTATTTCTCAAGCACCGTGACCTCGATATTAAAAGGAGCGAACATAGCGGCCTTCCCTATACCAATCTTCCCACCACCAATAACCACCATTTTTTTGGGATCCTTCCGTATCTCAGGATGGTCTCTATAGGTCATCACCCCAGGAAGGTCAATGCCAGGAATATCAGGCATCGTTGGCCTAGAACCCGCTCCAATAACGAGGTTCTTCCCTTTGTAAATCTTACCATTTACTTCAACCGTATTTTTATCAATGATCTTTCCCTCCCCCCAAGCTACTTCTACGTTAAGTTGGATCTCAGTCTGATGTTTCATGGTATCGGCAAACGCTTTCTGACCAACTTTTCTGTACGTTTCAACTGCCTTAGCCATGCTAATGCTACTTAGGTCTAAGTTTGGATACCAGGATTTTCCCGAGTATAATCGCAACAATTCGGCCATAGACGCCTGGTCAGCAAAGAAATTCTCAAAAGCACACCGGTTTATATGGCACTCGCCCCCCAGACATTTTTTTTCGACGATCAGGGGCTTCCCCCCGAGTGCCTTGTGAAAGGCTGCCCCAAATCTCCCAGCTGCCCCTCCACCAAACCAAATCGCATCAAATTCGTAATTAGCCATAACTTCATACCTCCTTTTTGTTTTTTTGGGGTCTATTTGAATTATTGCAAATCCTATTTAAAACAAATTCACTCCAGCGAGACCTATTCAATCCCTTCTTTATCATTTAACCCTTCACCTTTTCTGAAATATTTGGGAGCTACATATAGACTGCAATGCTTCAAGCTTCTACTCCAAAGGATTCCCTGGCGTCATCAACAGTTGCTATTTCCCTTCCAAGTTCTCGAGCAATTCTGACTACTCTTTCTACCAACTGAGCATTACTTTTTGCCAGCTCACCTTTTCGATAGTAAATATTGTCCTCTAAACCAGTCCTTATGTTTCCACCCATACAAATTCCAGGGATCGTTAAACCCATTTGATATTTTCCTATAGTTATCACTTGCCAACTTGATCCCTCTGGAATATCCGAGACAAGTCTTATCAAATTTTCATGTCGCGCAGATATGCCTCCTGGAATCCCCATCACAAAGCTAAAATGGACTGGTTTTTTAAGAATACCTTCATTCACAAGCCTCATGATATTAGTCACATGTCCAATATCATAGACCTCGCACTCAATAGGAATTTTCCTTTCATTAGCTCCTGTTACGAATTCTTTATTAAACTCATAGGGGTTTTGGAACAAAACATCCGCAAAATGAAAGGTGCCCGCGTTGATCGTAATAATGTCGGGCTTAGGTTCAATTTCTAATAATTTCATTCTCTTTTCAAATGGATAATTTACGTGATTGCCTTTTTCATCGTAATACCATCCTATCCCATTACCAACTTGGACGAGAATGGGACATTTAGCTTTGATTTTAGAAATAGCCTCTTTATATACATTCAGATCACCAGTGGATTTGCCTTCCTTATTCCTAACATGCAGGTGACATATAGATGCACCAGCATTATAACAATCGTAGGCAGATTGAGCTTGTTCATCAGGCTGTTCAGGTATATTAGGATTCAATTCCTTTCCATGAATCCCACCCGTAATTGCAACTGTTATAACCATCTTCTTCATTTCCGTAAAATCAGCTATAGTTAACATCTTTTATCCTCCTTTTCTGATTGAAATAAAGACTCCGTCCTATGGTCTATCGAAGTATGGATTTTTTCCTGTTACCGACAAAGGGATGCCGATAATAAGATCAGAATCTAAAAGATTCAGTTTTTTCGCACCCGCTCCGACAGTGTACATGATCCGATTATCAATGTTCAATTCTCCGGCCAATTTTACTGCTGACCCCAGAGCGATTCCCAAATCGACGGCTTGAAATATACAAATAGGGCCTGTAAAATCTTCCCCTTGCCGCTTGCCTTTAGCTTGAAGGTTTTCGCAACCTCTGTAACCACACGCTCCACAGTTCAGTGGGAGTTCAACCTTTTTAGGATCTCCTGAAACTCCGATAAGTAAAACAGCTGAAAAACTCCTCACATTGTCTGCGTCTCTCCTGAAGAAAGGAAGTTCTGGTGATTTCTCTCTAACCTTTTTCTCCATTGTTACAGCCAAATTCTCTAAATCCTCCCCGGTCACAATGAGGGTTTTGATTGAATCTACCCCTCTTCCCTTAGGGGCTGTTCTTGCACTTATTGCCATCATTGAAGCCCCTATTTCAACCGCCTCTTTCTCAATCTTCTCACTTAGTAGAATTGCCATGGTTTTTCCTTCCTCACATGATTGTAGTATTTCGAAAAAACTATTATTGTCGTTTAAGAAGTTTATAAGGTTGTGTAGCCGCCATCAATCACAATCGTATGTCCTGTCAACCAATTAGATGCCTCCGATGAAAGGTAAACAACGGCACCTATTAGATCCTCAGGCCTACCTATCCGTCTCAAAGGTGTTCTGTCGATCCAATAATCGTAATATTCCTTATTTTTCAACCTCTTCTTAGTTAGCTCAGTCTCAATCATTCCAGGGGCTATGGCGTTGACATTTATATTGTATTTTCCCCATTCTACAGCTAAGGCTCTTGTCAGATTGATTACCCCTGCTTTCGTCGAATTATAAGCCACAGCATTATGAGGTGTTCCTACCATTCCAGCCACCGAGGCGATATTGATAATTTTCCCCTTCCTCTGCTTTATCATTACCTTGCCAAACGCCTGAGCGCATAGAAAAACCCCTGTAAGATTGACACTGAGAACCTTATCCCAATCCTCTACAGAAAAATCTTCAGCCGGAGAAATAATATTAATCCCTGCATTATTAACTAAAATATCTATCCTTCCAAAATGCTTCATGGTCTTAAAAACCATTTTCTGAACATCTTTTGGTTTAGTTACATCAGCTTTGATTGCTAGTGACCTTCTCCTTTTTAGTGAAATCTCCTTAACTACTTCCTTTACTTCGGAAATAAGTAAATCGGTAACAACGACATCAGCCCTAGCATCGGCCAAGGCCAGTGCCATAGTTCTGCCGAGCCCCCTACCTCCCCCTGTGACAATTGCCACCTTTCCGGTCAAATCGAAAATGCTACCCGCGTTCATCCTATGCACCTTCCGCTAGTTCAATTTCCCTGGATTTCAATACTTGCTCTCTCATAATGACAGATAGTTCTTCTTTTAGGCCCACGAAATAAGGCGTAGCTATCATCTCGCGACACCTTGGTCTTTCCAACTCAGGATGAACTTCCGATAAAGGACAAGCCGGACGATGAGTACATACTATAATCCGGTCTCCCAAAAGTATTGCCTCTTCGATGCTGTGAGTAACAAAGATTACTGTCTTCCGTTCAGTGGGTAGAAGTTCTTCTCCCCACACCCTGAGCAGATCAAGTTGCAGTATCTCCCGAGTATATGCATCGACCGAGGCGAACGGTTCATCCATCAGCAAGACATCAGGCTCGTTGACCAACGTTCTTGCCAACATCGCCCTTTGGCGCATACCGCCGGAAAGCTCATGAGGTAACCTATCCTCAAAGCCTATGAGCCCCATAGTTGCAACATATTCTTTTACCCTGCGTTTTGCCTCCTCCTCGCTGCAACCTTCACATTTAAGGCCGAAGGCAATGTTATCCTTCACCCTCAACCATGGGAAAAGGGTAGGTTCCTGGAACACCATCGCCCGCTCCCGACCAATGATGCCATTACAAAGTTGACTGTCAAGGTATATTTGCCCTTCCGTTGGCAATTCAAAGCCGGCTATCATTCTCAAAAGCGTGCTCTTCCCACAGCCACTAGCCCGAGTTTCCTAGTTATGAAAAAGGTCTTATGTAAATAGTTGTAATGCATAAGGATTCGCAGAGTGAATCCTTACCCTAAAACTCTGTTCGCTTCTTCCTTGAGGCCAAGAATCGCGATCAGTTTGTCCTGGAGTTCTGAGGTTCTGCTCAGCACAGATTGCCTACGGACAGTCTTCTGGCCGCGTTTTTTGGTATAGATATTGATTACTTCCCGAATATCGTC
>JAGXSW010000204.1 GCA_018333715.1 Syntrophaceae bacterium
AGATTACTGGATTCCGGCTTTCGCCGGAATGACGATCGTTAGGATTTTTCGACTTTTTACGATACCATCAATATTGAGATCCGTTAAATTTCCTCTTGAGCGTAAGTTTCGAAAAACAACTCCAGTTGGGCGATCTGCTGATCGGTGAGGGATTCAAATTTTACTCCACAGCGTTTGGTGATCAATCGAATGGCGAGCAAGTCATATTCGGGAGGTGTTTGAAGTGGTTTGTCATAAACTATTCTGCAAGGGACCTTAGGCAGGTTGATATCATTTATCCATAGGACCAGACTTTTTCTTGAATCCCCTTCGGTTAAGTCTTCCTCGTAGATATGCTCAAAAGATAATCCTCCCAGACCGATGTCTTTAACTTTGCCAATCCTGTTGAATCCATTCTGGAGGGCTACGATGGCCTTATTTTCGAAAACGAATCGGGGGTATTTTCTTCTTTCCATTCTTATGTCGCTTCACGCCTGCTCGTGGAGTTATAAATAGCTCGGATAGCTTGTGCCTGATTCAATTTCAATTCTATTCTCTTCTCCACGCCGTGTCAATAAAAATCGTTAGGTGGCGGTTTTATTCATGATGCCTGGAAAATTGACACCCGGCATTATTGAATCATATAATAGGTTTTATTCAAAAATAGATATAATCAACGGGATGATGTTTGAAAAACGGACCTACCGAAACGCCGTCAGGACCGATGACCTTGTTCAATTCGAGGTCATCGTCAAGGAGACCGACCTCCTGATCCGTGCGGAGAAGGATCTCTCCCGCGAGGCGAAGGAGTCGGCGCTTAAATACCGAAACCAACTTAAAACCTATATAGCCATAAATCCTGAATTCGAGAGAAGCCTCATCCCTGTCCAGGAGATCTCTCATGTTCCGGAGATCATCCGGGAGATGATCCGGACCTCCGGCCTGGCCGGAGTCGGCCCTATGGCGGCCGTCGCCGGAGCCATGGCCCAGTCGGTTTCAAAGGATCTGCTCCATTTCTCATACGAGGTGATCGTCGAAAACGGAGGGGATATCTATCTGGCCACCTCAAAGAAGAGGATCGTCGGAATCTATGCAGGTCCTTCTCCGCTCAGCATGAAGATCGGGATCGTGATCGAACCCAAAGAAACTCCCCTCGGCATCTGCACCTCTTCAGGAACGGTTGGCCATTCTCTCAGTTTCGGGAAAGCGGATGCGGTCTGTGTCCTCTCAAAATCCGCAGCCCTTGCCGATGCGGCAGCCACTGCTGTTGGAAATAGCGTCCGGGAGAAGAATGACATCGAACGGGGATTGGAGAGAGGAAAAGAGATCGAAGGAGTATCTGGAGTATTGATCATCGTAGGAGAAAAGATGGGCGCCTGGGGAGATATCAAACTGATTAGACTTTGAGAAGATGAAGACGGTCGCTGTTGCCACTCTTGGATGTAAAGTGAACCAGTATGAATCGGAAGCCCTTATGGCTGATCTGGAGGAGAAGGGCTATTGCCTTGTCCCTTTTGAATCCGGGGCGGATATCACGGTTGTCAATACCTGTACGGTCACCCACCGGGCTGATTTCGACTCAAGGCAGATGGTCAGAAAAGCCCTTCGAAACAATCCGGATTCATTGGTCATCGTGACCGGATGTTACTCACAGGTGGCGCCGGAAAGTTTTGTTCAAATGGAAGGAGTCAAATATCTCCTTGGCAATAGGGAGAAGTTTCAGATTCCGGGCCTTCTTCCGCTGATGGAAAAAGGCGAACTTCCATCGGTACAGGTAAGCGATATAAGGAATGAGAAGACTTTTACGGAAACTTCTGTCCATACGTTTCATCGCCACACCCGCGCCTTTCTCAAAATCCAGGATGGATGCAATGGGCGCTGCTCTTACTGCATCGTCCCCCATGCGAGAGGGCCTTCGAGAAGCCTGCCTCCGGAAAGGGTTATCGGACACCTCAGAACCCTGAAAGAGAGAAACTTTAAAGAGGTTGTGCTCACCGGCATTCACATTGGCTCCTACGGATGGGACCTTCAGCCCTCCTTCTCCATGGAGAGATTGCTTCATCAGATCGAGATCGAAGATACCCCTCATCGGATTCGACTCAGTTCGATTGAACCTCTTGATTTCTCACCTGGCCTCATTTCCCTCCTCTCGCAATCAACAAAAGTATGTCCCCACCTCCACATCCCCATCCAGAGCGGAGACGACGAGATTTTAAGAAGGATGAACAGAGATTATGATCATTTTTCCCTCCGCGACCTGATTCATGAATTGCACCAGAGCATTCCGGAGGTCTCAATGGGTGCGGATGTAATCATCGGGTTTCCTGGAGAGACCGAAGAGAGGTTCGAAAACACTTACACATTGATTGAGTCCCTTCCCATTTCTTATCTTCATGTCTTCCCTTTTTCAAGAAGAAAAGGGACGGTTGCGGCCCAATTAGATCAACAGACCGATGCAAAGGAGATCAGGCAGAGGGCAGAGTGGATGAGGGAATTAGGAAGACAGAAACGGCGCTCATTCTACAGCCGGTTTTTCCATCAGACGTTGAGCGTCCTGGTGGAAGATCGAAGGGAGAAAGGGACAGGGAGATGGAGGGGGTTTTCACGCAACTACATTCCTGTTCATCTTTCGGATGGAAACGATTTGAATCTGGCCAATCAGGAGCAGAAGGTCGTCGTAACGGAATTAAACGATCAGGGAGTCATCGGCAAAGTAGTGGAGGATTTGCATGGATGAGGAGAGGTTGGTCTCTTTAAGGGAGCTGGAAGAACGGTTGGGTTATCAATTTAAGGAGACCGTGTGGCTGGATCGGGCGCTCACGCACACGTCATTCATCCATCAGACCAACACTCCGAACAAGGTTTCGAATGAAGTTCTCGAATTCCTCGGCGACGCGGTTCTTAACCTTGCCGTGAGCCACCTTCTTCTTAAGGAATTTCCAGAGGCCCAGGAAGGCACGCTCTCCATGTGGAGGTCCCATCTTGTCAAGCGAAGCTCTCTGGCCTTTTTTTCGAAACAACTTCGGTTGGATCAATATCTCCTTTTTGGAAAGAGCGAGATCCTGGATGGGGGGGCGAAAAAAGCATCGATTCTGGCCAATGCCTATGAAGCCGTGATCGGAGCCATCTACATGGATTCGGGATATGATCAAGCCCTGGACATCGTTCGGAACCACCTTGAACCTTATTTGGGATCGGATAACTTTCCATTCCTTTCCAATGATTACAAAAGCCTTCTTCAAAAATTTTCCCAGAAGGCTGATGGACTTACCCCCCAATATCATGTCCTTAAGGAGTCTGGACCCGAACATGAAAAACAGTTTCAGGCCTCGGTGATGATCGGAGAGGAGATCAAAGGGACAGGTTGGGGAGGAAGCAAGAAACAGGCTGAACAGGAAGCCGCCCGAAACGCTCTATGGAAGCTCGAAATTCAAAGCGTGGGTGAAGCATCCCCCAGGGAACCATCCGAAAAAAATCCGAATGACCAAAATACCAATGACCCAAGCGAATAGGGTTTCGAGCCCCCCTTCCCTCTCCCCGCTGGGGAGAGGGGCAGCGTGAGGGGAGATTTTAAATATTTGGTTAGGATTTCAAGTATGACTCCACTCATCATCCCTGTCTTCCTTCCCCACCTGGGTTGTCGCGAGCGCTGTCTCTTCTGCAACCAGAGAACAATCACTAAAAAGGTTCCTTCTCCTCAATCGGTCCGAGAGTTCATCGAAATCTCTCTTGAGCATTTCCCCTCCCACCAAGCGGAACGAGAGAAACAGGTTGCCTTCTATGGAGGGAGTTTCACGGCAATGAGTTTGGAAGATCAGGTTTCTTATCTGAAAGAGGTTCAACCTTTTCTCTCTTCAGGCCGGATTAACTCGATTCGTCTCTCCACCCGGCCCGATGCCCTGAATGGAGAGACGCTTGCAACGCTCAAAGAATATGGGGTGAAGATCGTCGAGGTCGGGGTCCAGTCAATGCTCGATGAGGTTCTCCTCCTGTCGAAGAGAGGCCATGACGCAGAAGACTCTGCCGCTGCGATTTTACGATTAAAACAATGGGGATTTGAGGTGGGCGTTCACCTGATGATCGGCCTTCGGGGTGATACCTGCGATTATTTTCTGTGGTCTCTTGATCAGATGATTGCCCTCCGACCTGATTTTGTAAGAATTCATCCCACGCTGGTGCTCAAAGGTGCTTCACTTGAAGAGATCTGGAAATCGGGAGGATATTCTCCCTTGACGATGGATGAAGCAGTAGCATGGCTGAAGAAGGGAATTCTTAAGCTGGAGAGAGCTTCCATCCCTATTGCACGGATTGGTCTTCAGCCGGGAAAAGAGTTAGAGGAACATCTCCTGGCCGGTCCCTTTCATCCTGCCCTTCATCAACTTGTCGACTCAGCCATCTTTTATGATATGGCCAAAGACCTGCTTCGGAAGTATCCGAATGGGCCCAAACCTGTTTTCGTCTGCCATCCAAAGGATCTCTCAAATCTGAAGGGGCAGAGGAATGAGAATATCCTGAGGCTAAAAAAACGGTTCAAGCTCAGCGATATTTTTATTTTCAGCAGCAAAGATGTTGGAAGAGGGGGGCTCGCACTTCAAACCAGAGGGGGAGAGGTTTTAATTGATAGAAAGTTGCTTGATTAAATATTTTTCTTCTCACTTACGCTGTTGCTGTTCGGGGCTGTTCGGGTCGGACCAAGCCAATTTATTGATTTTCAATCAGATGTCTCCTGATAGAATGTATTTTTTAGTCTTAAACCTCCATTTCCAGGGCAAAAAATAAGGTTATCTCTAAAAATGTCATTCCTGCCCCGATTTCCATCGGGATAAACTCCAGCAGAAATCCATAAGTTTTTGACATTACTGGACTCATGCCGGAGTTTATCCCGTACTTGATACGGGTCGGGAGTGACAAATTGGGAATTATTAGAGGGTCCCTTTAAGTTCAAAAAAGCAATTCTAAGACCAAAAAAACAAGCATTAATTCGCCATTTGCTCATTATGGCAAATAGTTACCATGGTCCGATCCACCACTCTGCCCTTTTTGGTTCAACTACCAAGTTGTTTTAGAACCAACGTCCCCTCAACCCCTTTCCGAAATCCGCATTCCGCAATCTAAAATTTTATTTAGAACCAGTCCACTTCCCTTTCAGTTGGTGGAGAGGAAATTGATGGGTGTAGGGGACAAAGGCCAAACTGACTTCTCCCTGTTCAAGAACCTTTCCCAGAACCTCTTCGATCTCTTTCAGCGGGGCCAGGTCAAAACCCACTGCCTCATTGCTCTTCCAGTCGAGGATCCAGATCTTCATCAACACCCTGGAAGGATCGCCCACGGCCTTGACCGCCTTCTGTGCGGCTTCGGCCATCAGATCTATCGACTCTTTCAATTCGATATTTCTGCCCTTCATCGCTTGCCGGTGATAGGCCATGACGGCATAGTAGTCGAATCCCTTCTCAAGGACCTCCGGCAGGGCCTGTGAGAACCAGGCGATGCCATTGGTATCGTTCAGTACGGCTTCAAAATAGAGATTGACCGCAAACTGCAGCTTCGGATTGGATTCCCTTGCCGCCGCAACCAGCCGCCTGCCCACCTCCATCAGATACCGGTTCTTCCAATTCGCCCAGGTCCAGAACTGGTCGGTATATCCCTTCACATAATATTTTCCGGAATCTGATTTATAAGGCTCAATATAGAAGATGTCCGGATGGGGGGAATACCCGAAATCTTTTAAAAAGGCTTTGTTTGCCTCGACGCTGAAGTCCTCATTGTGCCTAAGGATCAGATCATCCTGAAACAGGATTCCATCAATCGGATAACGGCCGAGGTCACGAAAAATGCCCTCGAGCCGCTGGAGGACATCGGAATGAAACAGGTTAAACCCCTTCCCGATCTCCATCTTCTTCGTTTCGAAATTATAGATTCTGGATCGATAACTGGTATGTTTCTCGGCGCCGTAGGTCGCATGACGCGTCGTCATCCAGGCAAAAAGTTCAAGTCCGTTTCGGTGTACGATTTCCGCTATCTCCCCTAAAATATCATCGATGATCAGGGCATGTTCGGTCTTGAAGAAGACCCCTTCCTCATGGCGGGCCTTCACAAATTTATACATCCGGTCCCCTTTATTCTGAAAGACCCTGAAGATGAGCGTGTCCACGCCCGCATCCTTCAACTCCTTGATCCTCTTCTCCACTTCAACGAAGTTCTTTCCGTCTAAATACGAAATCTGAGCGCAGACCCGCCTCTTCGCCTTTTTTGCCTCGGAAACGATTCCGGTTGCAGGCTTCTCCGAAAGAACGTTTACTTTCTCCTTGACCGGGGCTTTTGCTTCTTCCTTCTTCGCCACCTCTACCTTCTTGGGCTCCTCAATAACTTTCCGGACATCCTCTTTTTTGGATTCTTCAACGATTTTCAAAACCTCTGCCTTTTTCGGTTCCACTTGAGCAGGTTTTACTTCCACCATTGTTCCGCCGATCTCCTTCTTCGGCCTGACCTTCTCCCTCGCCGCCCTCAATCCCTGCTCTGATTCTCTCGTGCGGTCTCCCTCCGGAAAGGTCTTGAGATAGTATTCGAACTTCTGAATGGCCTCCTCATACTTTTCCATCCTCAGAAAGGACTGTCCCATCATATGGTGGGAATAGGAGACCAATCTGCTGGCGGGAAAGGATTGGATCAATTTTGAAAACCCTTCGATGGCATCCTGATATCTACTTTTATAAAATTGTTCCATGGCAAAACCATAAACCCCCCCTGAGCCGGCGGGTTTCTCCTGCCCCTGGACAGGAGAGATAGATAGAAAAACAAAGACGATCAAAAATGATCCGATGCCCCACTTCCTCATAAAAACCTCTTATCAAAACTCATTTTAAATTGCAAAATTAACAATTAGCATTTTCCCCCTCACCCCCTCCCTCTCCCCCGCTGGGGAGAGGGGAAGGGTGAGGGGATTGATTTTTTAAAAAAGCTTATCGATGGCCTCCCCGGCGGTCCTCACGCCAATCAATTCGATCCCTTTCATCCCTTTTACCTTCTCCTGATTCGGCTTGGGCAGAAGGATTCGCTTAAATCCCAATCGCGCTGCTTCCTTCACCCTCACCTCCGGTTGGCTCACTCCCCTCACCTCGCCTCCCAGTCCCACTTCTCCAAAAACGGCCAATTCAGGATCGATCACTTTATCTTGAAAACTTGACGATATGGCAGCGATCACGCCTAAATCGGCGCCGGGTTCCTCCACCTTCATCCCCCCGGCAATATTAAGAAAGATGTCTTGATTGTTAAGGTGGACCCCCAGCCTCTTTTCCATCACCGCCACGAGAAGCGAAACCCGGTTGGCATCCACTCCCTGAGCTGTTCTCCGGGGAACGCCGAAGTTTGTTGGAACGACCAGGGCCTGAAGCTCGATGAGAATAGGCCTTGAGCCTTCGATGCTCGGCATCACCACTGAACCTGAAGCGGGTTGAGTCCTCCCTGAAAGAAAGAACTCAGAAGGGCTGAGCACCTCCACCAGTCCTGAACCCTTCATTTCAAAAACCCCGATCTCATTGGTGGAACCGAAACGGTTTTTAACAGCCCTCAAAATCCGGAAGGCGTGATTGGCTTCCCCTTCGATATAGAGAACGGTGTCCACCATGTGCTCCAGAACCTTTGGCCCTGCGATAAAACCCTCTTTGGTCACATGGCCGATGAGAAAGATGGGGATCGAGAGGCGCTTTGCCAGATAGAGCAATCGACTGGAGGCCTCCCTGACTTGAGTGATCGATCCGGGCGTCGAAGGAAGTTCAGAGGAATAAATGGTCTGAATCGAATCGACCACAACGGTCGAAGGTCTGAGCGACTGGATATCCTGGAGAATTTTTTCTAAGGAGGTCTCAGAAACCACAAAGAGGCGCTCTGAGGAAACTCCCAATCGGTCAGCCCTCATCTTCGACTGCTGAAGCGACTCCTCTCCGGAGATGTAAAGGACTTTTTTCCCCTTCGATGCCAAACAGTTCATCACCTGAAGGAGAAGGGTGGATTTGCCAATTCCCGGATCGCCCCCGACCAGGATCACGGATCCGAAAACGATTCCTCCCCCCAGGACACGGTCGAATTCACCGATGCCGATCTGAAATCTTCCTTTCTCTTCAGCAACAATCTCAGTGACAGGGGTTGGAGCGGCCTCGCTCTCAAAACCCAGAATGTCTCGCTCAGGAGTTCTCTCTTCAATCACCCGTTCTTCAACAAAGGTGTTCCATTCCTGACACCCCGGGCACCTCCCCAACCATTTCGGAGCCTGATACCCGCAGGACTGGCAGACAAATTGAGTTTTGGATTTGGCCATAAGATGAAAGTCTTTAGTTCAAGGGCTATGGCAAAGAAGCCCATTTCGGAAAAGGGTTATGTCTAAAATTTCTTAAGGGAACCAACGTTTGTCGTTGTCGAAGCTCGTATCGAGGCTCGCATGTGGATTCTGGATACTCGAACTTCTAGTTTCAAGTCTCTTGCTTCGATACCAGCATCGTCACCCATAACCGTTCGACTATTAATCAAAATGGGCTTCCTAGCCTTAACCTCATCACCAATTAGTATTATTTAAATCAGGGGCATTGTAGCAAAAAGGACTCATGAGGTCAAAAAATAAGAGAGGTGAATCAATATCTGAACAGAGCCGCTCCCCAGGTTAAGCCGGCGCCGAAAGAATTGACCAGGACAAGATCGCCCTTTCGGATCTGTCCGCTTCGAACCCCTTCATCGAGGGCAACGGGGATAGAAGCGGCAGAGGTGTTGCCATACTTATGGACAGTCATGATCACTTTTTCTGATGGAAACTCCAACCGCTCCGCCACAACCTCCATAATCCGGATATTGGCCTGATGGGGGATGAACCAGTCTATTTCACCGCTTGTGATCCCCTGCGATGACATGATCTTATGGGCCGAACTGACCAGAGTGCGGACCGCATGTTTGAAGACATCATTTCCCTGCATCTTCAGATAATGGAGGCCTTCTTGCAAGACTTCTTGGGAGGGGGGTCTTCTCGACCCTCCGGCGGGCACATGGATAAGTTGCCAGAGATCTCCGTCGGACTGAATATCTGTGGCCAGGATCTCTCCGTCGTCCTTTCCATTGGAATGTCCGAGGACGACCGCTCCTGCTCCATCCCCAAAAAGGATGCAGGTGGACCGGTCTTTATAATCGAGCCGATTCGAAA